>CAZVZM010000037.1:0-18180 GCA_964630835.1 uncultured Halanaerobiaceae bacterium | reverse complement strand
CGCCCGCACAAAAACTTTATGGGATTTTTTGCGCTGGATTACAATTTGAAAAATTGTTTCTTCTCCTAATCGTTATTGTGATAATTTAATATCATTTCATATCAACACGCCAATTACAAATGCAAAAAAATTCCTCTTGATAATAATTACTAATTATGATATATTTATAGTAGATAGGTCAACTTAATATCAATTCCAGCAAGGAGGCTAACTCAAGTTTCATATAACATAACAGAACTAATAAAATTGAAGGGGGTAAAGAAACATGAAAAACGTTAATATTCAAAGGAAAGGAAAACAGCTGACTGTAATCCCTGCCACGGATGATCTTATGCGAAGAAACTGCAGGCAATTTAGAAAATATATAACTGAAAAGATAGACGGCAAAAATGACAGAATAAAAATCGATTTTTCCAGGGTTGAGAAAATTGATGCCTGCGGACTAAACACACTTACAGTGCTAAAAAAACGAGCGGATGAAAAAAATGTTAAACTATCCATCAGCAATATCAAATCAAATTATACCAGAAATGTGCTCGAAATTACCAGTATGGACGAGCTTTTTCAGATAGAGGACACAGAATACAGCAAGTCTTTAAAATCTTCGTAAGCTATCCGCAGTGAAGAAAAAATATGAGGCTCCGCTCACAATGAAATATTTTCCTCTGCTTTAGTTTATTTCTCGGACCCAAAATAGTTCTTCCTTTACGAAAGCTCCTCCCTGCATCTGGCCGAGCATCGGGCAGAAATTGGACGGGATGCAGGTTGTCAGGGGGCCCCTGTCCTTTTGGAGGGTAATAGAACCTGGAAAAAGTTTATGGAGCTGGACTATTGCAATGAAGATTTTGCCGGACCTGGCCGGGATTATGAAAAGGAAAACCCCTCAAGTTTTGAGAAATTCAAGTTGGGGGAGGGAAAGGCCTGGCTTCACCCAAAAAAAGAGCTGGTTGACTTTGCTATAAACTGGCTGGAAAAAAACAGAGAATAAATATTATGGTTTGAAAAATTGAGGAGAACCTAATTATATTCATCTAATCCTTCAGAATAACTCTATTAAGCCAAATCTTTTAAAGTTTAAACTGATTGATGATATCCTCCAGTTCCTGCGCCAGCTCCGCCAATTCTTCCGAGGCTTTTACGACTTCTTCGGTAGTAGAATTTTGTTCTTCGCTAGCTGCGGCAACTTCTTCTGCATTGCCGGAGGCTTCTTCACTAACGGCTGCTATTTCCTCCATGGCAGCGGTCACTTCGCTGCTGTTTTCTGCCATATTTTTTGCACTATCTGTTACCTCTTCTATTAATTCCTTCAAATTTTTTGTAGCAGATTCTATTTCTCCAAAAACCTCATCGGTAATTTCAAGTGCTTCAACACTTTCATCTACGACTTCTACATTCTCTTCCATATTTTCGACTGCTGCGTCTACACTAGCCTGTATCTCCGAGATAAGTTCAGCTATTTCCTCAGTAGCCTCTGAAGAATCTTCAGCCAGCTCCCTAATTTCATCAGCAACCACACTAAATCCCTGACCAGCTTTACCAGCTCGTGCTGCTTCGATAGCGGCATTCAAAGCCAAAAGATTTGTTTGATCGGCTATATTATTTATCATTTCAACTATCTCAACAATTTCTTCAGACAGTTCCCCCAGTGTGTTTATCTCTGAAGCAACTTTCTTTGTTCTGGCTTCAACACTATCAATTTTATCTCTGGAGGCACTTAATGCTTCGTTACCTTCATTAACCTCTTTTGTCACTATATCTGCCTGTCCCGACATGCTATCGGCTTTATCTGTAACCATATCAATACCCTGACTTAAATTTTGCATATTTTCCTGAGTTTCATTAATCTGAGCCGACTGTTCTTCGGCACCTGAAGCAACCTCCTGAACGGCAGTACTTACTTCTTCAGCTGAAGCAGACATTTTTTCGCTATTTGAGGAAAGTTCCTGGCTTGACTCAGAGAGATTCCGGGCAATTTTTTGCATTTTCCCCAGGAGCTCCCGGAAATTACTCCGAAGTTCATTAATAGAATGACTTAAATCTCCCGCTTCATCACTGCTTTTTACATCTATTTCCGCAGTTAAATCACCATCAGACAGCTTATTGGCAAAACTGGTTAATTTTTGTATTGGGGCTGTTATTTTTCGGGATACAAAAATAACTGATAAGCCCACAATACCTAAAATGGCAATAAAGGATATCGAAACAGTGCTCATAAAATCGAAAATATCTTCATTTACACGCTGCTCATCATAATATATTTGCATTTCTCCTAAAAACACGCCTTCTCTAGAAGTAATCTCTGTTTCCATCTGGTGAAGATTTTCGTATTCATCCAAATCTTCAACTTCAGTTAGCTCCGCATCTCTGGCTAAACTTATTTCAGTGTCATCATGCAACACTGCCTCAATATATGTAATTTGATAATCCTGCTTAAAATTTTCTAACTCTTCTTCAACTGCTTCTATGTCGGCATCCCATATAGGGCTTGCACTGGAAACCGCCACTCTATCAAATTCCCTTTCTATACCTTCATGAAATTCCTGCTGTAACATACCACGTTGAATTCTGAAAAGCACAATACCCACAACAATTAGAGACAGGAAAAGAATACCTATAGTAAAAAATAAAAATTTATTTCTAATACTGCCAAAAATCCTTTTCCACATAATTTTTTCCACCCCTCTTGTGATTTTTTAAGCCGAGTTTAATCAAATTCAAACTCAATCAGTTTTTGCAGTACCGTTACATCATCTTCCAGGGGGAAGTCATTTTAATAGCAAGAAAGTCATCTATTAATTCTCTGCGCAGTTCTTTTGAAGGCAAATTCTTATTGAAATGTAGCAGTTTAGAAAGTCTTTCCCGGCTGTAAATACTCCGGGTAATAAAAAAGTAATTAATCGCCTCTTTAAAATTAGAATTAAATTTCAAACAGATTATTTTCATTAATATAATATACTTAATTGTTCAAGTATAAATTTATCAAAAATTTTTCTATATTACAAGTCTCTCATATTCACGACAATGTTAAGGCCATATTTCTGTTAATAGGTTTTTATAAAAAAGGATTTTTTGCGAAAACCAAGAAATTTATATCAGCAAATAATATTTTCCAGATAGTTTTTATTGATTTTTTACTTCCCGGCATGTTTTTAGCAGTGAAGAAGAAAAAGCGCAAAGTTGTGAATTTAAGGAGAGGAGGTAGAGAGGATGAAGTATGAGAGATGTCCGAAATGTGATGGCAGGGGAAAGAAAATTTTGTATGGATATCCGGCTCTTTAGAAGCCTTTGAAAGAGAAAAGAAGGGCGAAATAGTGCTCGGTGGTTGCTGTGTGAATCCCGGCAATCCCCGGTAGCAATGTGCTGACTGCGGGGAAAGATGGGGAATTATTGAGTATGAATAAATTAGAAAAGCTAAGAAAGCAGCTGAAGAAGATAAAAAATGAGAAAATAATTTAAACCCTGTACCCGTTGAGGTGATTATTTGATGAAAGCTTTAGGAGTTGTAGGAAGCCGCCGCAGAGATGGGAACACCTCTGCTTTAATTCACAGAATAATCGAAAGTTTTGAGAAAAGATACAGCAATATAGTTGAAACAGGTACAGACGAAGAAGGTGATCTTGCCAGAGTCATCAATCTGGTGGACTATGATTATCGAGGATGTGAGGGCTGTAAGGCCTGCGAAGAGGATTTCGAATGTGTGATAGAAGATGAGATGCAAAATATTTATCCGCTGATATGGGAAGCTGAAGTGCTGATTTTGGGATCACCGGCTTATTTTTATAACATCACTCCCGAGTTAAAAGCTATGATTGACCGATGTTATTGCTGGGAGATCTTTAGTGAGAAAGACCGATCAGTGTGGATGGGATTGAACGAACTAAGAGAAAATAAAATAGCCGGGGTTGTTGCAGTATCTGGACAGGAGGGATCTGAGGGGATGGGGTTTACTGTTAAAGCAATGAAGAAACCTCTTCAGGCGCTGGGATATAATGTTAAGGTGGAGTTAGAAGCCAGAGGGTATTATAAAAAAGGCGAGGTTAAAAAAGATGAAGAGATGATGAGGGGTGCAGAAAAAACAGGCCAAAAACTGGCTGAAGCGCTCAAGCTCAGGCAAAAAGCCAGCGAAAAGATTTAATAGGTTATTCTGCTTAACAAAGCTAATTATCTCCGGGGAATAATGATTGGTAGATGTTCTGCTGCAGATAAAGAATAAGGAGTCTGGCCTGGTTAGATTGGCAAGACTAGATAATATCATAGGAGATTATAAAGTAAATTAAAGTGCGAATGTAATCCTAAGACCAGATATAATGTAGAGGAGGCAAACACTTGCCTGAGAGTGAAGAGGTGTGGTATAGGGAGGCACGCTCCCTGCAGTATTTCTTTCATCGGCAGGGGCTACATTTTTTTGCGTTATTAATTTTAATTCCCACAACCTGGAGTCTGGCGGCTCCTGTGCTGGAAAATGGCGACTGGCTGGGCATTCAAACTACCAGACCCTTATCTATAAATAGCTCCAGCGCTCTTTCCATCAGCCCTTTTTTGGTATCCATTTAAATTTTGTCACCTCCAACGTAACTCAAAATTTTCAACATGTAAGGTAGTTCGAAAATCAACCTACCTACCATCAGTTTGTATTATGAAATGTTTGCTGGCTTAAGTTAAGCTGTGATTCAGGATTTAAAGTGCATTTAATTTTGCAAAGAACATACTTGATTAACACTAGCACTAAAGTTGCAATAAAATTGGGTTTATGTTACCATGTTGATACATAAATATTTACTAATAAGAGTAATTAAATGAATTACTAATTACTTACATAACATTTGATAGAAAGCATCCATGAAAATAAGAGTTTAATGGTAAGGTTTTTCATTGTTATCGGTTGATGGATATCGTATAAGATCGATATCATAATACTAATGCAGAGGAAAAATTTCATTGTGAAGGAAGCTTTATATCTTCCAGTATAACTAAATAAGCTTTTTTTGACACACCTATTTACCGATAAAAAGTTGGTATTTACTACTGAGAGTTCAGAGGATTTAAATGATTTTTTCTTATTTTTTTAACAAAGTTTTTTGGAAAAGAATCAACTTTTGAAAAACATAAAAAAATAAGCATAGTTATTAAAAGGCAGAGAAATGATTTGAAATTTAAAAGACCGGGGGGGAGGGGGGTGAAATATATGGTAGATAATTTCGCAAAAATAAAGAAAAAGCGTAATATCGGAATTATTATGCCGGAAGGAGAAATAGTCTTTGAAAATTCCAACCCGCATAAAGAAGAGGTTAAGAGCAAAATCACAGAGGATGAAGATATAGATAAGTTGATTGTGGATTTAGGTCAGGTTCCTTATCTGGATAGCTCTGGAGTTGGTTATTTAATTTCTTTGCTAAAATTTATGCGTCAGGGAGAGGGAGAACTGGTATTATCGAATCTGGATGATAAAGTTCAAAGAGTGATTAAACTCACCAAACTGGAAGACATAATTGATATTTATGAAAGTAATGAGGAAGCTATGGAAGATCTAACTTAACTGTATACTTTATAATTGATTTTCCGAGATTGTACTGAATAAAATAATATAATCAAAATTGTGTAATTATATTTCCGGGAAATCAGGCACAGCATCATTCAAACTGCCACTAAGGACAAGCTTATTTTATTTGAGTTGATTAAAAGTGAAGAAAATAGTTCTTGTATATAAAGTATATATCAAGGAAGGAAAAATTTAATGAAACCCAACAATGATTATTCTGTGAAATTTAAAATGCTCTGTCATAAAGATGCTATTTCTAAAACACTGGATAAAATCACTGGTGAAATCACGGAAATTGATCCTGAGATTCCGGATTTAGATTTTTGCCTGGAAATAGCAGCCCGGGAAATTCTGGCCAATGCCATAGAACATGGTTGTGAAAATTCCGAACAGGAAATTGAAATTGAGTTGCAGGTGAATGTCTCCCGGGTAAAATTAGCTGTAAAAGATCCCGGGAAAGGTTTTGAGCCGGAGAATGTAAACTTAAATGATATGCCGATTTGGGAGGAAAAGGGGCGGGGTCTGGCAATGGTGAATGAAGTCGCTGATGGGATAAGTTTTAATGAGACTGGCAATAAAGTTACGGTTAATTTCCGGAATTAACACCTTTCATTGGATTAATAAATGAATTATTAAATGGGGGGGAGTCTCTTGCTAAAAAAAATTAAAAGTTCAATGTTTGCCAAGTTTGCTCTTGCTTTTTTGCTCATCATAGTTTTATTTGTGGCCTCTATACTTATTGACAATTATTTTGATAATCAGGTGGCGGAGATAGAAGCAGAGACAGATGAAATGCAGGATTTTCAGTTATTTTTAAGCAATCTGGAGATTGATCATCATCTCTGGGCAATAAGTATATATGATATGCTGACAACAGGAGAAGCTCCAGATTTAGGGGACCATACTGAATGCAACTTAGGCCAGTGGTATTATGATATAACTCCTGAGGATTATTATGCCGATGAATACGCAGCTTTAGAAGAGCCTCATATTCAGCTTCATGCTGCCGGCAACGAGGTCGTGGAGCTTCATGAAGCAGGACAGGAAGAGGAGGCCGAAGAACTTTTCCGGGAAGAAGCAGTTCCGGCGCTGGAAGCTGTGCGCGGGTATTTAGGAGAGATAATAGATTTAACCGACCAGGAAGTGGCAGATCTGCAGTCGGAGAGAGATGCCCTGGCCTCCCGGGCGGATATGATTTCAATGGGGGCAGTTATAGTATCAATAGTACTGGCGATTATAATAGCCCTGATATTAACGCGAACAACAGTGGGGCCAATTAGCAGAATCGAAGAGCAGGCAGAAAAGGTAGCTGCCGGTAATCTCACCAGCAAGGTCAGCACCAAAAAGACTGATGAAATTGGAGATCTGGCCGGATCCTTCAATGAAATGATCGATACTCTCAGGAATTTAGTGAGCAGCATAGACGACAGTTCAGATTCTGTGGTAAGCGCAGCGGAGCAGTTAAGTACAGCCTCTGATGATACCGGAGAAAGTGCTGAGGAAATAGCAAGAACAGTAACTGAAGTGGCTGAGGAGACTCAGGAAATTAGTGACGAAATGGAGATAATGAAGAATCATGCCAGAGAGCAAAAACAAGAGGCAGAAAATCTTTTGGATACCGTTTCAACGGCTAAAGAAACAGCAGAAGATTCCGAGGAAAGGGCCAGAAAAGGCTATAAATCAATTGATCGGGCTATAGACCAGCTGGATGTTGTTAATGAAACGGTGGAGTTTGCCACCGACGCTATTCAAAAACTGGGGCAGAGATCAGAACAGATAGGAAATATGGTTGAGATGATTGAAGGTATTGCCTCTCAAACAAATCTTTTAGCCCTTAATGCAGCAATAGAAGCGGCCAGGGCAGGAGAATCCGGCCGGGGCTTCTCAGTTGTTGCCGAAGAGATCAGGGAGCTGGCCGAGGAGTCCTCACAGGCTGCCGGTGACATCACCAGTCTTATCGAAGATATACAATCAGAGACAGAAGCCACAGTCAATTCCATGGACACAAATTATGAAGAGGTGAAAAAGCAGATAGAAGTTATAAATGAAGCGGGTGATTCTCTGGAAGAAATAGTGGAGTTTTCTCAAAGAACCAGCACTCAGATCCGTAAAATCAGTGGATTTGTAAAGGATCTTGGTGAAGCCATGAGTGAAGTTGAAGAGTCAATTAGAGCCAGCTCTGAATCCATAGAAAATACTGCTGCAGGCTCTGAAGAAGTCTCTGCCCTGGCAGAGGAACAGAGTGCTTCTGTGGAAGAGGTAGCAGCTTCTGCCGACGAATTAGAAAACATGGCTCAACATCTGAGTTCTATGCTGGAAGGTTTTGAACTTAAATAAATTGAGATAGCAATTAAAGACATCGAAACGGGAGCTCAGGATTGTATAGTTAAGTCATTTGATAATGGCATAATATCTGATCCATAGATAAAGTTTTTTAGCAGGGGGGGGGTAGTGTGATGAATGAAAGCCTTAATCTAGATTTTGAAGTCCCCGGTTCTCTCGAGAAAAACTGGCAGAGGATCCTGGAATTACTGGTGGAATTATTGGATGTGAACGCGGGTTTTATCACGAAAGTTAACTCTGAAAATTTAAGGGTTTTAAAATTAAACGCAAATGAAAAAATAGAAATTGCTGAGGATGACGTAATTGACCTGGCAGAAGTTTACTGCCAGGAAGCAGTGAAAAAGGAAAAGATGGTAGAAATAAATGATGCGCGCAGTATAGAAAAATGGCAGGATAGTGTGGAACTTGAAATGGGATTTATCTCTTATTTAGGCATACCAGTGTACTATAATCAAAAAAAATTGTTTGGAACGATATGTGTGGTGGACACTGAAGCACGAAGGTTTACAGAGAAGGAAAAGAGTATATTAAAAGAGTTCAAGCTTTCACTGGAAAATCAACTGAATAACATACAAACAAATAAGAAGCTAAAAAAACAGGTGGAAATAATTCAATCCCTGCTTGATTCTTTAACAGCCCATATTGCCGTTATCGATAGAAAAGGGGAAATACGCTTCACCAATAAAGCATGGGATAAATTTGGAGAAAAAAATGGTTTGCCTTCGGAGGAAGCTGGTAAAGGCATTAATTATTTAAAAATAACCAGGGAAGCAAAAGGCAAAAGCTCAGCAAAATCAGAGGAAGCGTTTGAGGGAATAAAATCCGTTATTGAGGGCGAAAAAGATCTTTTTACTTTAGAATACCCCTGCCATTCCCCCGAAGAAGATAGGTGGTTTAAAATGAGAGTCACACCCTTTTGGGGGAGTGGGATTAATGAGGAAGATTATGCTGCCATAATTACTCATGAGGATATAACCGGGCGAAAAGAAAAGGAAGCTTTCGAAAATAATATTTTAAATAATCTGGAAGAAATTATAATATATATGTCCCCGGATTTTAAAATTAAGTGGTTAAATCAAACGGCTTTAGAATATTTTGATCTCAGGCCGGAAGAGTTTGAAGGTAAATTTTGTTATGAAAAATGGGGGCTTAAAGATTACTGCCCTAAATGTCCTATTAAGAAGGCTAAAAACACCAAAAAAATGGCAAGTGCTATAGTTAAAAAGCCTGACGGCAGTTACTGGAAAATGAAGGGCATACCCGATAAAGATGAAAAGGGCAATATTAAAGGTTACATTGAAACCGCTCTGGATGTAACTCAGAGGGTGAAGGCGGAAGAAAACATTAAAGAATATAATCGGGCCCTTGAACGACAAAAACAAAAATTATTACAGGCCAAAAAGAAGGCGGAAAAAGCCAGCAGGGCTAAAAGTGAATTTCTGGCCAACATGAGTCATGAGATACGCACTCCCATGAATGCCATAACCGGATTAAGCGAGTTATGTCTGGAGGATAATTTAGAAGAAGAAAAGAGATGTAATTATCTGAGGAGAATAAATGCTTCATCCGAATATCTTCTTAATATTATAAATGATATTCTTGATTTATCGAAAATTGAAGACAAGAAAATTGACTTAAAAGAGGAAGTATTTGAACTGGATGAAGTTCTGGAACAGACCTGGCTTGTTATTGCAGAAAAAGCTAAGAGAAAACCTATAGAAGTTTTATTTTCGCGCCCTCCAGAAATACCCAATAGATTGGTTGGGGATAAGGATAGAATGACACAAATTTTGACCAATTTGACTAAAAACTCCATAAAGTACACCGATTCCGGAGAGGTTGTTATAAATGTTGAAATGAAAGAGAAGACAGATGACGTGATTAGGTATCAGTTTGCAGTCAAGGACACTGGCCCGGGAATTCCTCCCGAAAAGCAGGAAGAAATTTTTCAGAGGTTCAGCCGGGCAAAAGATCCCACAGTAGCAGGTAAAACAGGTGCCGGCCTGGGACTTGCTATTTCTCAGGAACTGGTAGAGATGATGAACGGAGAGATATGGCTGGAAAGCGAACCGGGAGAGGGGAGCATTTTTTACTTTACCGCTGAATTTGGCCGGCCAGAGGAGGAAGAAAATCAGGTTATCAGCACACCTCCAGAAATGGACGGTATGAGGGTGCTGGTGGTTGATGATAACCCTTCTGCCCGGGAAATCAGTGAAGAATATCTGCAGGCACTGGACTTTAAGCCTGAGGTAGTTGCAGATGGAGAAACCGCTCTGGAAAAGTTAAAGGAGGCCAGGAATAGTTATGAACTGGTGCTTATGGACTGGAAACTGCCGGGGCTAAACGGTCTGGAGACAACTCAAAAAATAAGGGGAAATCCCAGGATTCAATCCCAGCCGAAAATTATACTTGTCTCAGCCTACGAAAAAGAGGAGATCATGACAAAACCCGGTTATGAATATATCTCCGATTTTATGATTAAACCCTTTAGCCCCTCAAGTCTATTTGATACCATTATGGATGTTTTCGGATATTCCAGCCGGGATATCGTCCAGGAACAGGAGCAGGAACTATCCGAAGAGGAATTAATGGCAGGCAGTGATAATAGAATATTGCTTGTGGAGGATAATGAGACCAACCAGGTTTTGGCCCGGGAAATTTTAGAAAGCTATAATTATCAGGTTGATATTGCAGAAGACGGGATGGAAGCTCTGGAGAAAGTTAAGTCATATCAATTTGACTGTGTCTTAATGGATATTCAGCTGCCGGATTTCAATGGCTATGAAGCCACCCGCAAAATCAGAAATGAAATGGGACTTTCAGAGCTGCCGGTGATAGCTTTAACCGCCAATGTAATGGAGAAACATAGGAGAGAAGCAGAAAACGCTGGAATGAATGAGATGATTTCTAAACCCATAGATATAGAAGAGATGCTCATAAAAATAAAGCAGGAAACTGCCAAAGACAACTGATAAATTTTGATTTGATATTTCTAAGCTATTAATAAAATTACGGGTTGGTGAAATTGATGTCAGAAGAGGACCTCATACTCGTAGTTGACGATAACAGACAAAATTTAATAATGCTGGAATCCTTCCTGCAGGAAGAAGGTTATGCCACTGTTGCTGCCCCCAATGGAGAAGAGGCCTTACAGATTTTAGAAAATGAAGATAAAATTAAATTGATACTATTGGATGTCATCATGCCTGGAATAAACGGCATCGAAGTTTGTAAAAAAGTCAAATTTGCTATGGGCCGGGATGAACTGCCGATTATACTTGTAACCTCACTCGATGCCCGGGAAGATAGACTGGAAGGCCTGGAGGCCGGAGCTGACGATTTTATAACTAAACCTATAGACTGGGCGGAACTTATGGCCAGAGTAAAATCACTGCTGCGACTTAAAAAGGCTCATGACCGTGTACAAAAGCAACATCAACGCCTGGAACATCAGCTGGAGCTTGCTCGTAGAGTGCAGAGAACTCTGGCAGATTTAGAGCTGCCGCAGGAATTACCAGGGGAAATTTTTTACAGCCCCATGGAAAAGATAGGTGGAGATGTTTATGATGTTGTCCAGCTGGCCGAGGGAAAATTTGGCCTCCTGCTGGCTGACGCCATGGGGCACGGTGTGCCTGCCGCCATGATCATGGTAATGGTTAAATTAATATTCAGAAGTCTTAATTATGATGAATTATCTCCCGACGAAGTCATGGGTAAAATAAACATTCGTCTGGCAGAAATTTTTCAAAAAGACATAGAAGATATGTTTGTAACCGGAATTTATATGGAATATAATAAAATCAGAGAAGAGTTAAAATTTTGCAATGCTGGACATCCGTCCCCACTGCTGTTTAATTTTGAGGGTAATGTAAAAGAACTTACCTCAAACAATATACCTCTGGGGATTACCAGTGACAATAATTTTAAATGTGAAAAAGTTGATATAACTAACTTTTCAGAAGTATTTATTTATACTGATGGGCTGGTAGAGCACATGAGTTCTGATTTGCCCGAATTAACTGAGGAAAATATTAATTATATACTACAAAAAACCGATAAAAACATAGAGAAAGCAGATACCACAGACTTCTACAAAAACTTAAAAGAGGAAATTGCCCTAAAAGGGAGAGATGATGATATAACATATATGTTTTTAAAGATTGGCTGAATGAGTAATTTAGAACAGTAATTTTGGAAAAGATCTTTTGACACTACTTGAAAAATATGGGGAGGTTTTTATGTCTGATAGCAAAAAAAAATATGTAGATATCGATAAAAGTATTGTCAATCTCAAAGGCAGAAAAAACCTGCTGATCAAAATTGCCAGGATATATATTGAAAATTATGAAACTCAACTGGATCAGCTGCAGAAGTCTATAGACCAGAAAAATGCCGGACAGGTTAAAAATGCAGCTCATAAAATTAAAGGCAGTTTGAGCAATTTTGCTGCACAGGAGGCCTATAATGTGGCTGAAATCATTGAACGCAAGGCTGATAAAGGCGATCTGACAGACCTACAAAGAGATTTTGAGCATTTAAAGCAGATGATGGAAGATATAGCTGATCAATTGCAAAGCTTCATAGATGAAACGCATTGATGGTTAATTGCTCGGGAGGTGGTTTTCATTACTGAAATCATCAAAAAATAATCAGGAATTTGGGGTATGTCAATAAAACCAAAACATTGATTGCGGGTTTCGAATGCAAATTTTAAAAAAATATTGCAGGTATCTGAGGTGTAAGCATGAGAGTGAAAAACGTTATATACCGGGGGAAAGATGAGCTAAAAAAGTCTATAGAGAATGGAGATATAACAGACCATAAATTGCTGGTGCAGGTCTTCAGCGGAGTTTGCGAAAAAGATTTTATAGAAAAAATTATTTCTGAGATAAAAACATTGCTGCCTCAAGCCACAGTTATAGGAACGACTACTGCAGGTGAGATAATAGATGGTGAAGCCAGAGAAGAGACCACTGTGATTTCCTTTGCCAATTTCTCCAGCACCAGTCTGCAGGGGAGTTATATTCCGTATAGAGGTGAAAATAGCTTTGAACTGGGCAGGAAAATGGGCAGGGAGCTTATAACTGACAGCACCAAAGCAATAATTTTATTTTCAGACTGGTCAAATATTCAGGATAGTGTAGTGGATGGATTGAATTCTGTCGATGACAGTGTGGTCATAGCAGGAGGCAAATCAGGTGACAACTTTGAATTTACCTTTGAACATAATTATATATTTTTAAATAAAAAGGTTTCTTCTCATGGTTTGGTGGGGGTTGCTTTAAATAGCAGGCGATTAAATGTTTATTCCGATTATAACCTGGGGTGGCAGAAAATAGGTAAGGAAATGCAGATAACCAAAAGTGAGGGGAATAGAGTATATGAAATTGATGGGCGGACTGCCTATAATGTCTATAAAAAATATTTGGGGGAGGAGATTGCCAGGGGACTGCCGCAAACGGCAGGTCCAGAGTTCCCGCTTATTTTAAAAAGGGGGGATATATTTATAGCCCGCGGAGCTGCTGAAATGTATGACGATGGTTCTCTGGGCTTTGGGGGAGAAGTTCCTGAAGGTGCAAAAGTTTATCTCAGCTATGGGCATATAGATTCTATCATCCAGAGCAACAGTTATTTGCTTGACAGTATAATCGAGCAATTTATTCCGGAAGCCCTTTTTCTTTATTCCTGTGCCATTAGAAAGGCAGCTCTGCAGGAAAATCTAAATAGAGAGCTGTCTTTATTTAAAGATTTAGCTTCCACAGCAGGCTTTTTTACTTACGGAGAATATTACAGCAGTGGAGAAATAAACTGCCTGCTTAACATAACTTTAACTATTCTATCCCTAACGGAAAATGAAGAGAAGTTCGCAGACCAGAAAAAGTTAATAAAAGAAAGGAGTTTTGCTAAAAGCAATGATCGCAGAATTAACACAATCAGAGCGCTGACGAATCTCGCCAATACAGTTACAGAAGAACTATCAAATGCAAAAGATAAAGCAGAAAAAGCCAGCAAAGCCAAAAGTGAATTTCTGTCCAATATGAGCCATGAAATTCGCACTCCCATGAATGCTATCACCGGATTGAGCGATTTATGCCTATATGAGGATCTTACAGAAGAAAAAAGGCGCAACTACCTGAGGAGAATAAATGCTTCTGCCGAATATCTTCTCGCCATTATAAATGATATTCTGGATTTATCAAAAATTGAAGATGAGAAAATTGACTTAAAAGAAGAAGTATTCGAACTGGATGAAGTTCTGGAACAAGCCTGGCTTGTGATTTCTGAAAGGGCAAAAGAGAAACCTCTAGAGGTGCTTTTTTCTCGCGCTCCAGAAATACCCAACAAATTGATTGGAGATGCGACTCGACTGACACAGGTTTTGACCAATCTGATCAAAAATTCCATAAATTATACAGATTGTGGTGAGATAGTAATTAACGTTAATATGATAGAGAAAGTAGAGAATAAGATTATATATAAATTTGCAGTAGAAGATACAGGCCCGGGAATCCCTGCGGAAAAACAGAAAGATATATTTGAGCGATTTAGCCGGGTGGAGAGTTCATTAGAAGGAGGCAGTGCAGGTGCAGGGCTGGGATTAACTATTGCCCGGAAGCTGGTGGAGATGATGAATGGAGAAATATGGCTGGAAAGCGAACCGGGGGAAGGCAGCACTTTTTATTTTACCGCTGAATTTGGCCGAACAGAGGAGGAAGAAAATCAGGTTATCAGCACTCCTCCAGAACTGGACGGAATGAAGGTGCTGGTAGTTGATGATAATTCTTCGGCCCGGGAAATCAGTGAAGAATATCTGCAGGCATTTGGCTTTAAGCCTGAGGTGGTCGCAGATGGAGAAACCGCTCTGGAAAAATTAAAAGACACCAAAAATAGTTATGACCTTTTGCTTATCGACTGGAAATTGCCGGGGTTAAACGGTTTAAAGACGACTCAAATGATAATGAAAAAACCTGAAATTCAAACCAGGCCGAAGATCATACTTGCCTCAGCCTACGAAGAAGAGGAGATCATGACAGAGACCGGCGCTGAATATATTTCGGATTTTTTGATCAAACCTTTCAGCCCCTCAAGTCTTTTTGACTCTATTATGAATGTCTTTGGCTATCCCAGCCAGGATATAGTGCAGGAACAGGAGCAAGAGCGAACCGAAAAAGAATTAATGGCAGGCAGTGATAATAGAATACTGCTGGTGGAGGATAATGAAACCAACCAGGTTTTGGCCCGGGAAATTTTAGAGGGCTATAATTACGAAGTAGACATTGCAGAAGATGGAGAAGAGGCCCTGGATAAAATTCGCACATGTCAATACAGCTGTGTCTTAATGGATATCCAGCTGCCGGAGCTAAATGGCTATAAGGCTACCCACAGGATCAGAAATGAGATGGGGCTTTCAGATCTGCCGGTGATAGCTTTAACAGCCAATGTTATGGAAAAACATCGAAAAGAAGCGGAAGAGGCAGGTATGAATGATCTGATTTCTAAACCCATAGATATAGAAGAGATGCTTAAAACAATAAAGCGGGTTATTAGCAGCGGTGAATTTGATTCCGGAGCCAAATTTCAATCGGAGGACAGCAAAAAAGATAAGTCGGGCGAGTTTAGGGATCTATCTGAGTTCAGTACTATTGACGTGGATGCAGGGTTAAATCGCTTGCGCGGCAACGCTAGGGCTTACTGTAAAGTGCTGAAAAAGTTTGCCCTCAACCAGTCCGAATTGAGTGAAGATTTGCGGAATGCCCGGGAAAAAGAAGATTATGAAGCGCTAAAAGATATTGCTCATAAAATTAAGGGTGCTGCTGGTAATATTGGAGCGGAAAAATTACAGGAAAATGCAGCCAGCCTGGGGAAATCAGTCGATAAGGGAGTAAAATCGGATAGGATAGAGGAACTGAGCAAAAATTTGGAGCAGGAACTGATAAAAACTGCAGAGGAAATAAAATCAATGCCAGAGATAGAAGCAGCAAAATCTGAAGATTCGCGAGAGATTTCTCTTTCTGAACTCAAAACTGAACTACAGAGAATAAAAGAATTAGTTGAAAACTATGATATGGGAGCCGCAGATGAAGTTAAGGAATATATGATGAATACTGGCAGGAACTGGCTTGATGATAATATGGAAGCATTAAGAAATGAACTGGAGAAATATGCATTTGAAAGTGCTTTAGAACAGATAAAGCATATTATTGATCATCTGGAAGATAAGCCACAATAATTTATCTGATGATTGCAAAATAGCTTTTCGCAGTGAAACCACCAGATTAAATGAAAATGACTCTTTTTAAATAACATGTTTTCCAAACAGCTATTGAAGAATGGAATTTTGTTATTAATTGTCTTTAAAAGGAAATTAAAAAGAGCCATGAAAATAAATTTCCTAAAATTACTGGAGGAATCCTTATGCTCGAAAGCAAAGAAAAACATGTGAATTTCAATAAAAATATTTTTAATCTCAAAAACGGGAAAATTGTTATGATCAATATTGCCGGGGTGTATAAAGAAGGGGAATATTATGAATGTTTCTGATGACGGCGCAAAGTGGACAATACTGGCTGCTGATGATGTTCCGGAAAATCTGGATATAATCAAAAATGCTCTTCCACCGGATTATAATTTGAAAGCTGCAGTTAACGGCAGATTAGCTTTAAATATAGCTAAAAATAAAGAAGTAGATTTAATTTTACTAGATGTAAGAATGCCGGAAATGGATGGATATGAAGTATGCCAGAGATTACAGGAAAATCCCGGCACAGCTAATATTCCTATTATTTTTTTGACCGGACAGGATACAATCTCTGATGAAGCACTGGGTCTGGAAATGGGAGCGGTTGATTTTATTAGGAAACCAATTAATCCCAATATTTTAAAGAAACGCATTGATACACAGCTGGAACTGCAGGCTACCAGAAAAAAGTTAAGGATGCATAACAATTATCTGGAAGACCTGGTGGAAGTAAAAACCAGAGAAATCTCTGAATCCCGCATGGCTATGATCTATGCTCTGGCTCAACTGGCTGAATCGCGGGATGAAGAGACGGGAGAACACCTTGTGAGAACACAAAAATACTGCTGGTTTCTCGCTCAGAAAGTCAAAGAAGCAGGAAGATATGATTCTATAGTTGATGCCAATTACTGCAAAAATTTATATATTGCCACCCCTCTTCACGATATTGGCAAAGTGGGTATTCCAGATTCAATTCTCCTAAAACCGGGAGACTTGACCGATGAGGAGTTCGAACGGGTAAAACAACATACTGTTATCGGTTATAAACTTCTCAAAAAAGTGCAGACAATATATTCGGAAAATTATTTGCTTGAAATAGGCCTGGATTTAATCCATTATCACCACGAAAAATGGAATGGTGAAGGGTATCCCGAGGGATTGGAAAAAGAAGAAATTCCGCTGGCTGCTCGAATTATGGCTATATCTGACGTTTATGATGCTCTCAGAAGCGACAGGCCTTATAAGAAAGCGTTCTCCCATGAAAAAAGCTGTAATATCATTGAAGAAGACAGTGGAAGTCATTTTGATCCATTTCTGGTCAATTGTTTTATGGAGATTTCAGATAAATTTAAAGCTATAAGCCAGGGAGAAGGCACAGAATTAGAAGATTATAAGGATATACCAGCTTCGGTAAAATTTTAGTTTGCTCTATTTTGATAAATAATTGGACTGGACTGTTTTGTTTAATATACAGACTGGAATGTGTTTTTCGAAATTAACTAAATAGGAGGAATTGATACTAAATGAAAGTGAAAATTGAAGAAAATTATGCCTGCATTTTTCCAGAAGAGAGCATAGATTTAACAAATTGCGAAAAGCTTAAAGAGGAATTTTTGGAATTGGTTGAAGAAAAAAATATTAAAAACATAACTCTTGACTTTGAAAATGTAGAAAAAATAGACAGTTCTGGCCTTGGTAAACTCCTGTTGTTTAAAAAAATCCTGGAAGAAAAACAGGGAGAGCTTAAGATAAAAAATGTAAATTCACAATACGTTAAAAAAGTTTTCAATATGGTCAATCTAAATGAAACTTTGAATATTGATATGTAAGTGACGAAGCTCCCTTTTTTAAAATAAACCTGCATCCGTGAGATTTTGACCATGATTTTCATATTTTTAAGAAACCGCGAAAAAATTTACCTCAGGACGAAAATACAGATCAGACAGAGAAACGTTCTTTGCCAAATTGTTGCCCACCTCCTTATACATCATAGGATTATTATCTGATTATCTGAGGAGGCCGAAGAAATGGTGGGAATTCGTGCAGCTGGACTATAGAT
>CAZVZM010000036.1:0-18207 GCA_964630835.1 uncultured Halanaerobiaceae bacterium | reverse complement strand
TTAAAAATTTGTCTCAGGCAGGAAATTGCCAATCAATCCCTAATCTTTAATGATAGTGGATAGATTATCCGCGGATCTGATTGATCATTATGAGAGCAAACTAAAACAAAATTCGACCAACTACAGGGAAAATATCCCGATATTAAACGAACTCTTAAACTGACAGAATGTAAATCTATAAATATTGAACCGGGGAGATGCATATAGATGTCTGGCAGATCGGTCGAAGAAATTTTTCGAAATCTTATACAGGTGGAGAGTCCTCCAAGGGGTGAGAGCCGGCTGGCTCGACTGCTTGCCCGGGAGCTTAACGCACTTGGCTTTAAAATAAAGCAGGACGCAGTTGGTGAGTTGATAGGAGGGTCGACCGGCAATATTTTGGCCGAAACCCCTCCTCTCTCCAGAAGAAATATGCTTCTGGTTGCCCACCTGGATAGGGATGCACCTGCTTCCCGGAAAAAACTGCAGGAGCAGAACGGATATCTCGTAGGAGCCGGAAGCTCCCCTGCTGGTGGCGATGATATTGCCGGGATTTCTATTATACTTAAATGTCTTTACTCCCGGGAGGGACGCATTCCCCCGGGGCTTGGAATTGTCTTTACAGTTGCTGAAGAGCTGGGTTTGCTGGGATCAGCCCTCATGCCCAAAAACATCATTCAAAAGTATGATTGTGCTCTGATACTGGATGGCGAAGGAAGTGCGGGTACGATATACAGGTCTGAACCCGCAGCAGGTTTTTTTGCCCTTACTCTGGAAGGAAGGGGAGGCAGCTTTTCAGCCCGTCAGAAAATGCTCTTGCGCCGCCTGCGCCATTTCTGGGAGAAATGTGATCTAAGCCTAATTGCCACCCTTGTGGATGGCCCTCTTCCGGCCTGGAACTTAAACCACGACGAAATATTGATAATAGGTATGAAAGGTGAAAGCAGAAATGAGATAATCAGGATATTTCAAAAGCGGCTGCGTGAGATAAGAAGGCATTTTGGAATCAGAGGGGACTTTGTAATAAATAAAGTACTCCACCTGTGCTCGGGTTTTTCTCGTTCCTCTTCTGAGCGATGGCTCAGGGAACTCGCCGGAGCATTTGGATCTGCAGGACTTAGCGTTAGCTGGCAGGATTGCTCGCATATCAGCGATGCCTGTAAATTTAATGATCTGGGAGTTTCGGCAGTGAATTTGGGGCTGGGTTTAAAAAATAGCCATACAGAAAGTGAGCGGGTAAAAAGTGATTCTCTAACCCTGCTGGCTTCTGTTCTGGAGAGTTATTTTGCCAGCTATTAAATTCAAAATTGTTTTGGTTAAAAATTGCCGCTTTGCGCAAATCGGTTATAAAAAATCGGTATTGAAATGATCACTGCAGTGATGGAAGTCATATAAATCTTAATTTTTGTGATTTGCTTACCTTCAGCAAAAAAATATCAATTAGATATTGGGGAGGTGGAAGTTTATCGGAGTTTATTGCTTATTAAACATATCTTCGATAAACATACAATATGGCAGAAGATGAGTTGAAGGAAAAATTGCTTGAAAGCAAAATCAAATTTTCCGGTAATATTATGGATGTTAGCGTGGACAGGATAATTCTTCCCGATGGCAGTGAATCCCGGCGCGAGATAGTTCACCATCCGGGAGGGATGACAGTAATCCCTCACCTTCACAGCGGAAAAATAGTTATGATTGAGCAGTATCGTCACGCGGCAGGTGAGGTTCTACTTGAGCTGCCGGCTGGAAGGGCGGAGCCGGGTGAAGAATTAAAAAAGGGAGCAGCCCGCGAATTAAAAGAGGAAACGGGATATAATGCGGGAAAAATCACCCACATAATAGATTTTTATACCACCCCGGGTTACAGCACAGAATGCCTTGGTCTGTTCCTCGCTGAAGATTTGCACCGGGGTAAACAGGAGCTTGAGAAGGGGGAGTTTTTGCGCATCAGAGAGATTGATACCGAAGAAATTTTGGAGCTTATTTTTAAAGGTAAAATCAGGGATGGAAAATCGGCCCTGGGGCTCCTGACTTTTAAAATGCTGCAGCAGGAGCGGGGTTGATCTCAATGGTTTTAATGGGGTGAAGAACTTTTCCTCTTTAGGATTCTATAGATATGTTGCTGTGATGGAGCGATGACTTTCTTCCTGACTATTAAAATATTTAATATCTAAATTAATAAAATTAATTTCCAATTTGACTATCCTCAAGGTAATATAATATAATTTAATTACGGTTCTTCTTATTATACACAAAAAAAGCCTTAATAATGGAACTTCAAAGCGGGTGATATAATGGGAAATAAGTTAATAGGCAAATGTCCAGTTTGCAGTGATAATATGAAAATTACCCAACTTGAATGCGGAAGCTGTCACACTGCTATGTCGGGTAATTTTCGCCTTGATAAATTTTCTCGCCTCAGCGAAGAACAGCTAAAATTTGTTGAAGTTTTTATACGCTCCCGTGGTAATATTAAGGAAGTTGAACGGGAGATGGGTATTTCCTATCCTACTGTGCGCAACAAGCTGGATGAAGTTGTTGAGGCTCTCGGTCAGGATGAAGAATTAAACGAGGAAACTGAACACCAGGAGAGCAGCAGGAGAAAGGAGATTTTGAACTCCCTGGAGGAGGGGGAAATAGATTCAAGCAGAGCTGTTGAGCTATTGGGACAGCTTTAGGAGGTATTAACAATGGAAGATGAGAGGAAAAGAATTTTAAGGATGCTTGAAAATGGTCTCATTAAGGCTGATGAGGCGGAAAAACTGCTGGAAACGATTGAAGAGGAGGATAAAAAAGCAAGCACTGAAGAAAAGAAAGGTCTCTCACTCAAAATTGAAGTTGAGGAGGCAGGCGAGGAAAAGGTTAATATATCCATTCCCCTGGATCTGGCAAGATCTTTTATAGATGTTGTGCCTCCGCATGCCCGTCAAAAGATAGAGAAAAAGGGATTTGATCTGGATGAGTTGCTGGAAAAAGCCGGTCAGACCAGAGGCAATATTGTAGATGTTGAGGATGGGAATGATCGGGTGAAGATAAGTATAGAGTGATTTTTGAAATTCGTTCCTGATTTATAAAATGTTGTTAGAGGCTTTCACTGCAGTATTTTAAAGAAAATATGTGCCGGCATTTAATTTCCTTTCCTGCGGGAAAGGATTTTTTATTTGCTCCGGATCAGACTGTATGTTCTTCTTCGGCGCTCATAAGCCGGGTAAAGGAATTCAGCGGTGAGTATTGAATTGTTTAAGAGACAGGAGGTTTGTAACATGGAAGGAATAATATCAAGGGTGGTTATTATAGTTCTGGACAGCGCTGGCATTGGAGCTTTACCCGACGCAGACGAATACGACGATGAGGGAGCTAACACTCTGGGAAATATTGCCGAAAATATGGGTGGTCTGGATCTACCTCACCTGGAAAAACTTGGCCTGGGTAAAATAAAACCTCTCAAAGGTATGGATTCACAGATTTCGACCGAATCTGTGTATGGAAAGATGGCTGAAGCTTCAGCAGGCAAGGATACCACCACCGGTCACTGGGAGCTTGCCGGTTTGATTTCCGAAAGCCCTTTTCCAACCTATCCCGATGGCTTTCCTGATGAGGTTATTCAGCCTTTCATGGAGGAGATTGGGCGAGGTGTGCTGGGTAATAAGCCCGCTTCCGGAACAGAAATTATTGAAGAACTGGTGGAAGAGCATTTCGAAACCGGTTATCCAATTATTTATACTTCCGCAGACAGCGTTTTTCAAATTGCAGCCCATGAAGAGGTTATTTCGGTGGAAAAGCTTTACGATATGTGTGAAAAGGCCCGGGAAATACTCACGGGCGAGCACGGTGTGGCCAGGGTAATTGCCCGCCCCTTTGTGGGCAGCCCGGGTGAGCTGGAGCGCACCGACAGTCGCAAGGATTTTTCTCTGCCTCCACCGGCAAAAACTCTTCTAAATAGCTTTGAAGATAGCGGGGATGTGGTTATGGGAATCGGAAAAATTGTGGATATATTTGCCGGAGATGGAGTGACTAAATACGATCATACTGTAGATAATATGAAGTGCGTTGATATCACTATAGATCACATGACCCGCCAGAGCTCCGGACTAATATTTACCAATCTGGTTGAATTTGATATGCTTTATGGCCATCGCCGTGACGTGGAGGGGTATTATCAGGCCCTGTGCGATTTTGATGCCCGCATACCGGAACTTGTGGAAAAATTGCGCAGCGATGATCTGCTGATAATGACAGCCGATCACGGCTGTGATCCCACACATCACGGGACGGATCATACCCGTGAATACGTTCCGCTGATTATGATGGGAGATAATATAAAGAGCGACTATCATTTTTCACCCCGCCGGTCATTTGCGGACATGGCTGCCACGGTGGCAGATCTTTACGGTATTCCCTCGCCGCGTGATGGTGAAAGCTTCGCACAGGAGATTATTGATTGAAACAGAGCACCTGAAATTTTATCAGCTTAAATCGGCTTAAGCTGCTGGTTTTGAGCCGGTTATGATTAAAATAATTAAAATAACTAAAAACATTTTATGATGAGGTGATACAAAATGTCCAACACTGGTCTAAATGAGTTAGAGAATGCAGTTTCAACTATCGAGGAGAGGGTTGATTTAAAACCGGGACTTGCCCTTATTCTGGGTTCCGGGCTTGGAGTGCTGGCAGATAAGATAAAAGAAGCTGAGGTTATTGCTTATGATGACATCCCCGGTTTTCCGATCTCAACCGTTGCCGGACATGCCGGCCAGCTGGTTTTGGGGCAGCTGGAAAATAGAACGGTTGCTGCCATGCAGGGCAGATTTCATTACTACGAAGGATATGAAATGCAGGAGATTGCTTTTCCTGTCAGGGTTATGAGCGAGCTCGGTTGCGAAGGGCTTTTTGTAACCAATGCGGCCGGTGGAGTAAACCGCAATTACGATCCTGGAGATTTTATGCTTATCAGCGATCATATCAATCTAATGGGAGATAATCCTCTGCGGGGTGAAAACCCTGATGAGCTGGGACCGCGCTTCCCCGATATGACATCGGCCTATGATCCCACCTGGATTGATCAGGCGGAAGAAATTGCTCGCGAAAAAGGCATAAAAGTTCGCAGAGGAGTCTACGCCGGCATGGGTGGCCCCAGTTATGAGACTCCAGCCGAGATAAGGATGCTGTCAAGACTGGGAGCTGATGCTGTTGGTATGTCAACAGTTCCGGAGGTTATCGCCGCCCGGCATATGGATTTGAGAGTTCTTGGTATATCATGTATAACAAATATGGCTGCAGGAATTCTACCCCGACCCCTTTCCCATGATGAAGTCATGGAAATCGCAGAAGAAGTAAAGCCCGCATTTATAAAATATGTACGGGCGCTGCTTCAGGAGTTGAGTATTTAATGCGCATGTATGATCTTATACTCAAAAAAAGAGAGGGTGAAGAGCTGACCCGGGAAGAAATTGAGTTCATTATCGAGGGCTATGTGGAGGGAAATATCCCCGACTATCAGATGTCCGCCTGGGCTATGGCAGTATATTTTCAGGAGATGAATGCGCAGGAAACCTCCCACCTCACCAGAGCGGTTGTCAGTTCGGGAGAGAGAGTTGATTTATCCTCTCTGAAGGGAGTAAAGGTTGATAAACATAGCACCGGAGGTGTGGGCGATACTACCTCTCTGGTTTTGATACCACTGGTTGCTGCTGCTGGAGTTCCGGTGCCCAAAATGTCCGGCAGGGGGCTGGGCCACACCGGTGGAACGCTGGATAAACTTGAATCTATTCCCGGCTTTAAGACCGAAATGGACAGAGAAAATTTTTTGCAGCAGGTAACCGATATAGGTGCGGCAATAGTGGGGCAGACAGCCAATTTAACACCTGCCGACAAAAAGCTTTATTCGTTGCGTGATGTAACTGCCACCGTTGATTCAGTTCCCCTCATAGCCAGTAGCATCATGGGCAAAAAGATTGCGGGAGGAGCCGATGCAGTAGTCCTGGATGTAAAAACAGGGAGCGGAGCATTTATGCGGAGTCAGCAGGCGGCCAGGGAACTGGCCGAGCTCATGGTTAAAATTGGAGAGAGACTGGTAAGAAAAACCAGCGCCCTAATTACAGATATGAATCAGCCCCTGGGTCGAGCTGTGGGAAACAGCCTTGAGGTCGCCGAGGCCATAGAAGTTCTTTCTGGACGGGGGCCTGAAGATCTGAGGGAGTTATGTCTTAATCTGGCAGCTGCAATGCTTAAAGCCGGAGGTTACAGTCAGAGCATTGAAGATGCCCGCGATAGAGCTAAAACTCTGATGGATACCGGAAGGGCTCTAAAAAAGTTTTCTGAAATGATATCAGCTCAGGGTGGAGAAGCCGGGGTTATTGAAGATATGTCGCTTCTTCCGCAGGCAGAAGATGTTTACAATGTAAATGCTGATAGGTCAGGATACGTAAAAGAGTTAGAGGCCCGCAAAATAGGCACCGCTGCTATGCACCTTGGCGCCGGTCGAGAAAAAATGGATGACAGCATAGATCCTGGGGCAGGTATAAAACTCCATGCCAAAAAAGGCGATAGAGTGAAAAAAGGTGATTCTATAGCCGCGCTTCATTACAGCGACAGGGCTGCGCTGGATGAAGCTCGCAGACTTGTTCTGTCATCAATTTCTCTGGGGGATAACCCTCCTGATGAGGATAAGATTATTAAAGATATAATTAGATGACAGGTCGCTGTTTGGAGATTTTATTGCCTTCTCAGCTGAAAGTTTCTCCTGGTTTTTCCTGTTATTGGTGGATAGATATCGTATAAGATCTTTATTATGACAATTATGGCTTAAAGATAAAAAGCGAAGTGATACTCGAAAATTTTATTTTGAACTTAGCTTTATACCTTCCAGTATAATTAAATAAGCCAATTTGGATACACCTATTTGTTTGATAACTAAACGCAGGAAAAACCTGTTTTTCTGGGAGGATACTATATATGGAGATAATAGTTTCCCATGATAATACAGATCTGGATGGTCTGGCAGCCATGATTGCGGCCCGTCATCTCTATAGTGAGGCTGTTCCGGTTTTTGTTGGTAAATTGCATCCCCTGACCCGGGATTTTATGGCTCTTTACAGGGATGAAATAGATGTGGTTTTTCTCAGCGAGATTGATACTGAAGAGGTTGAGAGAATAATAGTAGTTGATACTGCCGACATTAATCGTCTCGGCGCTCTGACGGATAAAATTGACTGGGAGGATGTAGAGGTCATTGTATATGATCATCATCCCCATGTGAGCGGCGGTTCATCCCGGGTGGATCTGGATTTGAGCAGAGATGTGGGTTCTTCAACAACCATACTGATAGATCGATTGCTAACAAGGGGTATACAACCTGAACCGGTTGAGGCTACCCTTTTTGCTCTGGGCATATATGCTGATACCGGCAATTTTACACATCTGAGCACCACTGCCATGGATTTAAGAGCAGCCGCATATTTGATAGATGGTGGTGCAAGCGTAAAAATAATCAATAGGTTTTTGCAGCAAAAGCTCAACAGTGAACAAGAGGAAGCACTTAATAAGCTGCTGGAAAATCGCCGTGAGCTGCAGATAAACGGCACGGAAATTACGATTTTTTCAGCAGGTTTTTCAGAGTATGTTATGGGGCTAAATCGCGTTGCTTCCCGGCTGAAAAATCTCTATGATATACCCACTGTATTCCTCCTGGCCGAGCAGGACGATAGAGTGGATTTAATAGGTCGCAGCAGCGACGAGGCGGTGGATGTGGGCAGCATTTGCCGGCAGCTTCAGGGGGGAGGGCATTCCGGAGCCGGATCTGCCCGTCTGGAAATCTCTCTTAAAAAGGCAGAAAAAAGGCTGCAGAGGATTCTGGAAGAAGAAATCAGCAGATTAAACGATGTGAGGTCAATAATGTCCTCCCCTGTGCGAACTGTTTCTCCCGATACTTCAGTCTCTGAGGCGGAGAAGCGAATGGAAAAATTTGGTCATAACGGACTTGTCGTGGAAGAGGATGGAGAAATAACAGGGATTTTCTCCCGGCGAGATCTGGATAAAATTAAGGGACATGATCTTATGCATGCGCCTGTTAGCGGATATATGTCCCGGGATGTGGTCACTATTTCTGCTGATGCCTCAATCAGGGACGCCCAGGAATTGATGGTTAAATATGATATTGGTCGGGTTCCGGTTTTAAAGGATGAGGAAATGGTGGGTATTGTAACCCGTACCGATGTCCTCGCATCCTATTATGAAGATGTCTCTCCCCATCATTTTCAGAACAGGTACGGCACCAGCATGGTTGATATATCAGCGGAAACCGAAAGTATTTCCTCGAAACTTGAAGAAATGCCAGAAGAGGCCAGAGAAATTTTGGAAATTTCCTCCCGTCTATCGGAAGAACAGGGAAATCGGGTCTATCTGGTCGGGGGCATGGTCCGGGACCTTCTGCTGGGACGGGAAAACCGGGATATAGATCTCGTGATAGAAGGCGAGAGCCGGCCTTTTATCAGTGCTCTGGCCCGGGAACTGGAAGTGGAGTATCAGTTTCATGAAAGGTTTGAGACCGGATCTCTATCTCTATCCGGGGGGTTCAGCCTGGATATTGCCCGCACAAGATCGGAGTTTTATCCCAGCCCCGGGGCACGCCCGGAGGTTGAACAGACAGATCTGCTGGAGGACCTTTTCCGGAGGGATTTCACGATTAATGCCATGGCAGTGTCATTAAGTCCGGATGAGTTTGGAAAACTCTATGACTTTTTCTCCGCCCGTTCCGATCTGGAGAGCAGAAAGATCAGAGCCCTGCACCGATTTAGTTTTCTGGATGATCCCCTCAGAATTTTGCGGGGAATGAGATACGCCCTGGAGCTGGATTTTGATATAGAAGAAGAGACAGAAAAATTGATGGACGAGGCCCTGCGGCGAGGGGATTTTTCTCGTCTTAAATTGAGCCGTGTTTATGAGGAAGTGCGCGAGCTTGTGCAACGCTATCACAGAGATGAGCGATTTCCTGAACTAATGCAGAGACTGCCCGCCTGCAAACTTCTCGATTACAACTTTAAGTTTAACAGCAGCAGGGCGGAGGATTGGAAAAAATTAGAAGAAAGCCTTGCATATCTTAATGCAAATGATTATAATATTAAAGAATGGGAAGTCAAGCTCGCCTTCCAGCTTAAAGATATTCCTGTTGATCACCGCAAAAAGCTTTCTATTTCCGAAGAAGTGGAGGAGTTAATTGATTTTCTCTCTTCAGCAGATGACTGCTGTTTAAAGCTGGAGGAAAGCGATGATCCAGTTGAAATATATAATCTTCTGGAGAAGCTGCCTCCTGAAGAGCTTGCACTGCTTCATTTTTACTGCAATAGAGATGCTGCTGAGGCAGTGGAGTATTTCTGCCAGGAGTTAAGAGATGTCAGACTGGATATAGATGGCAATGATCTTCTCGATATGGGTATGGATCCCGGCCCTAAAATTCAGGATATTCTGGATGAGGTGCGTCAGGCATATATTCGGGGAGAGATAAAAAGCAGGGAGGAACAGCTTGAGCTTGCCCGCAGGCTTAAAGAAAAAATGTGACTCTCTCATAAAAATGGAGGTAAATAATTTTGGATTTTGTTTTTGAATTGATTCTGATCATTCCAATACTTTTGCTATCTCTGTCACTTCATGAGTTCAGCCATGGATATGCTTCATATAAAAAGGGAGATCCTACGCCCAAAATGCAGGGAAGGCTTACGCTGAATCCGCTCTCACATCTTGATCCCATGGGGGCGTTAGTTTTGCTGATGACCCGGCGCTTTGGCTGGGCCAAACCCGTGCCTATAAATCCGCATTATTACAGCAATCCTCGCCGCGATCTTATGCTGGTCAGTGTTGCTGGACCAGCCTCTAACTTTGCTCTGGCCGTCTTGTTTGCTCTGATTTTAAATCTTGTGGGAATAGTGGCCGGAGGTCCTATGGGGATGATGTACGCAAGGCCCGGATCTTTTATGATGATTCTGATTCAATTTCTCAATCTTGCAGTTATTATAAACATCAGTCTGGGAGTTTTTAATTTGCTGCCCGTTCCACCTCTGGATGGCTCAAAAATACTGAGGGGGTTTTTGCCTCCTTCCTATGATCGCTACCTCGATCAGCTTGAAGGACCTGCGGGGATGATACTTCTTTTGCTTTTAGCCTTTTCCGGTGTGCTCGGGATGATTATAATGCCTATAGTGCAGATTCTCATGAACATTCTTATATTTGTTTGATTGAACTGATAAAAAATCAGCAGGGATGGGTTGTGGCGATCTTATGACCTGTGAACTCGAAATTGAAAATTTTAGCGGACCGCTGGATCTGCTCTATCAGCTGATCAAGGAGCAGGAAATAGAGATCAATCAAATTTCTCTGGCCCGGGTTGCCGATCAGTACCTGGAGTATTTGAGGCAGCTGGATGAATTTGACCTGGATGGAGCCAGCCAATTTACCCGCATCGGGGCTGAGCTTATGGAGATAAAGGTGCAGACTCTTCTGCCCGGCGGAGACAGCTCCGAAAAGGACGAGGAAGAAAATCCTCTGCTGGTTCGCCTGAGAGAACATCAGTTAATTAAAGAACTGAGTGAAGAACTTAAATGCTGCAGAGAGAGATCCGGCCGCGAGTATTTTTCCCGTCATTTCGGCGAAGAAAGAGAGAGCAATACCGTTTTAAAAATGGACAGAAATGCAGAAGATCTGCTGACACTGGTTCAGCAGGCTGCTGAAGCCTGGAGCGCACGCCAGAGAAGAGAGCAGCGGCGGGAAAAGATAGTTAATATGGCCCGGGAGAGTATATCCATCAGGGAAAAGACGGAAAAAATTTTAACCGCTCTGGATGAGAGAGATGAAGAGTTTTTTTATTTTAGCGACTTTATAGCCCGGGCCGAAGACCGTATAGAGGTGGCAGCTACACTTATTTCACTGCTTGAACTTTCCCGGCAGGGAGCAGTTATTTTGCAGCAGAAAAAACGCTTTGGAAAAATTATCATATACCCACCCGGGGGAGAAAAAGATGAAGGGAAATGATAAGGAGCATGATGAGAAAATAGACGGCGAGTTGATCGCCATAGTAGAGGCTGTACTTTTTTCTGCTCCCCGACCGATTTCGCCCGGGGAGTTTGAGGAAAATCTTGATCGGGATAAAGATGAGATCATGAAGGCTTTAAACCGGCTGGAGAAACATTATGATAAACATGAACGCGGTATAAAATTGCGCAGATTGCGTGAGGGGTATCTTCTTGCCGCGCGTTCGGAGTTTGCCGATGCAGTGGAAGAGGTTTTAAGTTCAAAGCGGCAGGTAAGCCTGAGTGAAGCCGCCCTTGAAACCCTGGCCATCATTGCTTACTTTCAACCGGTGACACGCAGCGAGATAGAGGAAGTAAGAGGAGTGAGGGCGGATGCTACTCTGCGCACTCTGCAAAAATATGAGCTGATTGAGGAAAGGGGGAGGCGGGATAAGCCGGGAAGACCTATAGAATATGGAACCACCGATAATTTTTTAAAACATTTTGGCCTCAGCGATCTTTCCGAGCTGCCCGAGAGGGAAAAAATCGATGTGAAACTGGGGCAGTCCGAGGAGGAAGAGGGAGTATGAAGATGAGGCTGCAAAAGTTTATGGCCCATGCGGGAGTGGCCTCCCGCCGGAAATCAGAGGAAATTATTTCCCGGGGGCGGGTAACTGTAAATGGTGAAAGAATTACGGAGATGGGTGTGAAGATAGACCCGGCCCGGGACACTGTCAGGGTGGATGGAGAGATAATAGAGCGTGAGGATCTCCGCTATATTAAGTTAAATAAGCCGGAAGGGGTTATATCATCAGCCCGGGATCCCGGGGGTAGAAAGACTGTGGTGGATTATGTCAGCCACCTTTCCCAGCGCCTGTATCCAGTGGGCAGGCTTGATTATGATTCCCGGGGGCTGATCCTGCTGACAAATGACGGTGAGCTCACCAATATTTTAACTCATCCTTCCTATCGGGTTACAAAGGTATACAGCGTTAAAATTTCCGGCTATCTGGCCAGTGAGGAGCTGAAAAAAATGGAAAAAGGAGTGGAACTGGAAGATGGTATTACTGCTCCTGCCATGATCAGCGAGGTGGAATACGGGCAAAATGCTACAGAATTTAAAATTACCCTGCGGGAAGGCAGAAAGCGTCAGATTCGGCGAATGTGTCAGGCAGTAGATCATGATGTTACCGATCTAAAAAGGCTTAAAATAGGCCCGCTTACACTGGGTTCGCTGGAACCCGGACACTGGAGAGAACTCAGTGAAGAGGAGGAAAATAGCCTTCTAAAGTTAAAGAGAAGGAAGAAAGATAACGGGGAAAGTGATAACAGCTGACCTATCCATCGGGTTCGGAAGGGATAGGTTTTTATTTTGCAGAGGAGGTTTATAGATGCTGGAAAGGCTTTTTATGAAGGGGTTTAAATCCTTTGCCACCGGGGTAACTGTGGAGTTTTCCGACAGCGATATAACTGCAATAGTCGGACCTAATGGCAGCGGCAAAAGCAATATAGTCGATGCTATCCGGTGGGTTATGGGAGAACAGAGCCCTACAGCACTTAGGGGCAGCAAAATGGCCGATGTAATTTTTTCCGGAAGCGAAAACAGGCCCGCCCAAAATGAGGCGGAAGTAACCCTTGTGCTGGATAATTCCGAAGGTCTGCTCTCTTCTGAGGAGGAAGAGCTGACCCTTACTCGCCGCGTGGACAGAGAGGGCAGCAGTACCTATCTTATAAATGGAGATAGCTGCCGGCTTAAAGATGTTCGAGAGCTGCTTGATGATACCGGTCTAAATCAGGAACCATATTCAGTGGTAGGGCAAAACAGAGTTGAAGCCATTTTGCAGAGCAGCCCCGATAGCCTGAGAGGCGTTTTTGAGGAAGCTGCCGGTATAAGCCGTCATCGGCGGCGCAAAGAGGAAGCCGAGCGCCGGCTTGAGCGAACCGAACAGGATCTTCAGCGGGTTGAGGACTTACTATCAGAAATCAACACGCGACTTGAGCCTTTAAGCACCGAGGCAGAGAAAGCGCGAAAATATAAAAGGATTTACGAGAAAATGAAATCCCTTGAGGGTTCATATCTTGTGGCTTCTTATGAGGAAAAAGAAGAGGAGCTCAAACAGCTGGATAAAAAAAGATCTAATCTGAAAGATAAACAGAGTGAAGTGAACGATAAGCTTAAAGAAAACGAAAGTCGGCTCGAGCAGCTGAAAAAAAAACGGGATGACATCAACCAGGAAGCTGAGAATGTTTCCAGCCAGCTTTTCCAGGCAAAATCCCGTCTGCAGGAGATCGAAAAAAACCTGGATGTACTTGAGGAGCGCGAGAAAAACAGCCGGGATCGCCAAAAGCGTCTTAATAAGCGAAAAGAGGAAACTTCAGAGCGACTTCGCCAGGTTACCTCCGAACTGGATGAAATGGGAGAACAACAGAGAGAGGATGAGGAGAAAGCGGCGGAAAATTTAAGCTTTCAGAAGGAAATCTTAAGCTTCCGCGAAAATATACTCAGAGAAAAGGCAATCATAAAGGCCCGGCGGTCAAAAACCGGCAGGGTGTCCTCCCAAAACAGCAGAGATCAGCTCACCGAAGACCTTGCTGCACTCAGTGAAAGAGCTCAGGGGTTGAAGGAAAGAAAAAGTGAGCTCAGGGAGGATCTAAAAGGGATTGAAGATGAAAGGGAGGATATCGTCAGGAACCGGGAAAAGCTTGCGGCTAAATATCAGAAATACAAAAGCAGTTTATCCAGGCTTAATGCAAAAATTGAAGAGATCGATGACAGGTTTGAGGCTATTGAAAATAGCATGGAAAATCTTCAACAGCAGCACAGGAAATGCCGCGATAAATATTCCCGCTGTCGTTCTCGCTGGCAGGCCAGAAGGCGGATGCAAAACCAGGCGCGAGGATATTACAGCGGAGTTAAAGCCATTCTTCAGAAGGCAGATTTGGAAGGCATTGTAGGTCCTGTGGCCCGGTTAATTGAGGTTGAATCTCGTTTTGAAACTGCAGTTGCCGCTGTTCTTGGCGGCCGACTTCAGCAGATTGTGGTTGTAAATGCCGCCTCAGCGCGAAGAGCCATTAATTTCCTCAAGGAAAATGAAGAGGGAAGGGCCACTTTTCTTCCTCTGGATCTCATCTCCGGTAAGAGGCTAAATCCTCAAGGTTCCAATTTAACTTCACATGTGGGTTACATATCATTTGCTCCGGAAGTGATTGACTATGAGGATAGGATCGAAAATATAATTGATTATCTTTTAGGCAGAGTAATTATCGCTGAAAATATTAAAGCGGCAGTGGATCTTTCCCGGCGCTCAGATAGAAATTATCGCTTCGTAACTCTTGAGGGTGAACTGGTTAATCCCGGAGGTAGCATGACGGGCGGCACCCGCCGGGGAGAAGAAACCGTGCTTTTAAGGCGGTCCCGGGAAAAAAGAGAGCTGGCCAACAAAGCTGCCGGTCTGCGCGAGAAAATGCACCATTTGAGGAAAGATCTAAAAGAAAAGAGGGCAAAAAAAGAAACAATTTTAGAAAAAATAGAGGCTCTTCAGGAATATAAAACGGAAATTGAAGAAAGTTTATCCTCTATCGAGGACGATCTTGATCGTCTATCCCGTCGCCTGAAAGATCTCAGTCTTCAAAAACAGAAATATAATAATCAGATTAAAGAAAAAAAACAGGAGCTGGATGAGATAAAGACCAGAAAAAAGTCTGTTCGTGCCCGACTTAAACGTCTCGAACAGAGAAATAGACTGGAAAAGTCTCGCCTTGATCTTCTAAAAGAAAGACAGAGCGAAATTGAAAGCAAAGAGGAAGAGCTTGCTCATCTTCTCCAGGATAAAAGATTGCGGCTTACACGCCTGGAGGAGCAAATTTTTTCCCGCGAAAATGATATTTCCTCTTTGAAGGATGAAAAAAGGGATTTTCAGGATAAAATAGATGAACTGGCCCGGGAGCTGGGCCAGATAGAGGAACAGCTTGTCAATATGAAGGAGAGGCGGCAGAAGCTTCTAAATAGAAAAAAAGACAATGAAGAGGAGATTGAAAATCTGCAGGAGAGAGAAAATAAGTTAAAAGAAGAGCTTTCAGCCTGCAGCAGCAGGTGTCAGCGTCTGGAAAAACAGGTGAAAAACTTTCGGGAAGAAAAGGAAGAGATTGATGATGATTTGCATTCGCTAAAATTAAAGAGGGGCAAGATAACTTCCAGACTGGATAGAATTACCGGCCGGCTGCAGGATAAATACAGCCTGTCTCTTGAAGAGGCCCGGGAGGAATTTTCTTCGGCAGCCAGTGAGCAAAATCCCCGTCAGCGCATACAGGAGCTGGAAGCGGAACTGCGGGAGCTTGGAGATGTAAATCTGGGAGCGATAGAGGAGTATGAGCGGCTAAAATCCCGCCAGGAATTTCTCAGCGAAGAAAAAGAGGATCTTCAGTCTGCCCGCAGCAAAATAAATGATCTTATCTGCAAACTGGAGGATAAAATGGGAGAAATGTTTCTGGAGACCTTTGAGGAGGTTGATGAGGAATTTTCCCGGACTTTCACTCGTTTATTTGGCGGGGGAAGCGCCGAGCTGGAGCTAACTGATCCTGGCAATCCTTTAAATACCGGGGTGGAAATCAACGCTCAACCTCCCGGCAATAAACTACAAAAGCTTTCACTTTTGTCCGGTGGAGAAAAGGCTCTTACGGCTATAGCTCTTATTTTTGCCTTTTTTGAGGTTAAACCGAGCCCGATCTATGTTCTGGATGAGATCGACTCCTCGCTTGATGATGCCAATTTGGATATGTTTGCACGCTTTATTCGTGAGTATTCCAGTTACAGTCAGTTTATAGTGGTAACTCACCGCAAAAGGCTGATGGCCGTTGCTGATACAATCTATGGAGTGACAATGACAGAAAAAGGAGAATCCAGGCTTGTTTCCCTGCAGTTTGATCAGGAGATTGCACAATAATAGAAATGGATTTGAGAATGTATGCATGTCAGAAGTTAAAGGAGTGAGTTAAATTTGTGAAAATCAGGGCAATAGCAGAATCCCTCGTTAACGATCTCATAAAAAGGAGCAATGAACTGGGACAGGGAAGAAAAACCGCGGCAATTGGGTACGCTGATAAAGATGGGGTAGTGAACAGACACAGCAGTTTCATCGAAGGAGGCGTTTCAGGAATCCCCCATAGAGTTATGATGGGGAAAATTGATCCGCGTGAGCACGCCTCTCTGCTGGAGATGATTAATTCACTGCCCGACTCCGCGGTCTATGTGGTTACCGACCCCGGCCAGACAGGACTTATCACAAGCACTTCAGCCATAAATTTGCTCAATTTGCCGATTATCAAAATTGGAATAAAACACGGTGAGAGGGCGGGAATAGGTATTCTTCATCCGGGTCGAAAACATTTCCGGCTTACCACTCGCAATGAGAAGTTGAAGATGGAATCTCTGGCCGCCAGCACCATGGAGGAGGAAAAAGAGGCTTTGCGAAAGGTTAACCGTCTAAAGCTTAAATTTCTCGATATAAGTCAGGTGCTGGAGAGCTTCCCTGTTGAAGCAGAGCAGGAGAATCGAAGCAGAGATGATCTTTACAGCATATCCCGACAGCCTCTTGAATCTCTGGCAGGTGAATTTGCCCGGGAGCTGGTGGATAAATCTCTAAATACCGAACCGGGTAGAGAGGTCGCTGCTTACGGCAGGATTGATGAAAATGGTCATATAACCCGAAGCAGTGAAATGATCGTAGGGGGTATGGGTTATATACCCTCGCGGCTTCTCGCTTCCGCCTATGAGGATATTGAAGGCCTTTCTCTGCGAGAATTTTATACAGATATCATTCCGGAAAACACTGCAATAGTACACACTCATCCCGGTGGTTCGGGGGTTATGCATATGAGCGATGCCATGGCCGGTCCCGGAACATGGGGAAGGCCTATAGTTGCTGTGGGCCACGATAGAAATGGCAATATCAAAGGGGTAACTGCTATACGAAAGAGCGATAGTCTTTTTGAGCTGGCAGATGAAAATGAAAAGCTGGAACAGGAATTTTTCCAGGTCGAGAATCCCGAGGCAGAAGCCAAACTGCGCAAAAGGCGATATCGCATTGCTCAGAAATTTACCGATCTCTGTCGAGAGCTTGAATTACGGAGGTGAAGTTCATGTTTAAAATTTTTGGCAGCAGCGATCAAAATGAAGAAAATTCCGAAGCAAAAGAAGAGGATAATAAGGCGGAGAAAATTCTTACCTCAAAAGAGGAGGATGACAGAAGTCTTTTTGGGCGCCTTAAGGACGGTCTAAAAAAGTCCCGTCAGGGATTTGTAAAGAAGGTTGGGGGGATTTTCAGCGGCCGCAGCAGCATCGATGAAGAGCTTTACGATGAGCTTGAAGAAACTCTCATAAAGGCCGATGTCGGTGTTAAAACCACCATGGAGTTGATCTCCGAACTCAAACAATTTCAGGAGGAAGAAAACCTTGAAGATCCTGAAGAACTTTATGAAGAGTTTCAGGAGCAGATTCTGGATATCCTTTCCGGAGGAGATGAAGTCCTTCAGTCCTGGGAAGGGCTAAAGGTTTTAATGGTCGTGGGAGTAAATGGTTCTGGCAAAACGACTACAATAGCAAAGCTTGCTCACCGCTATCTCAACCAGGGTGAGGATGTGCTCCTGGCCGCAGGTGATACCTTTCGAGCTGGTGCTATAGAGCAGATAGAGACCTGGGGGAGAAGACTGGGAATAGATGTAATATCCCAGGATGAAGGTGCCGATTCAGCAGCAGTAGCCTATGATGCCGTGCAGGCCGCAAAATCCCGGGAAACTGATCTATTGATAGTTGATACCGCCGGCCGCCTGCACACACAGAAAAACTTGATGCAGGAACTGGAAAAAGTTCGTCGTGTCATCGGACGCGAGGCCGGAGAGGAAAATGTGGAGGTTCTCCTGGTGTTAGATGCCACCACCGGCCAGAATGCCCTCCATCAGGCGGAAAAATTTGATGACGCTGTGGATGTCGATGGCATTGCCTTAACAAAGCTTGACGGCACTGCCAGCGGCGGAATAGTGGTGGCCGTAAGAAGCGAGCTCGGGCTGCCCATTCGTCTGATCGGTGTGGGAGAGCAGGCTCCTGACCTTCAGGACTTCGATCCTGATTCTTTTGTAGAGGCTCTCTTTACCACGGAATAATATTGTAGATGAAGCTTAAATCTGCAGAAATATTTTAAGGCTTGACAGATAATGCCACATAAGATATACT
>CAZVZM010000035.1:0-18288 GCA_964630835.1 uncultured Halanaerobiaceae bacterium | reverse complement strand
GAGTTACTCTTAAATGAAATTCGGAGCTTTCTCGTATCTGCAGATTGCTTAGCTGGTGAAAAGAAAAAGTAAAAGCGGAAAAGAGAATCAGGCGGTGAATTTTTCCTTTGCCTGGTTCTCTTTTCTTCCCTTCTCAGCCATCCCGTTATTTGTGTAATTTTTATGATCGTTCATGTAACAGATCATAGGAAATATGAACATTTGTTATAAAACTGACTTTTTTCCAAAACTCCTGTTTGAAAAGATGCTATTTAGGCTGAAAAATAATAGCTGCTTAAGATTTTTAACTCTTTTTATGAAAAGTTATAGTTTTTTATTGAAAGCTATAAGCTTAATGGTAGTCGAAAATTTTCGAAACCGGATCAGGTTCATTGGCCGAAAACTAAACTTATGCAGAGGAAAAATTTCATGTGAGCAGAGTTCATATCATCCGGGATCATCTTCCAGGGTCAGGTATAATTTAAGTGCAGACAAAAGTTCGAAATTTACTTTTGCCAGTTTAAAAACATCTATTTAACGATAAAATACAAAATACAGGAAAACTCTGACTTTTATAGCATATGTTTTTCTGCTGTGAGAAGTGAATTTAGTCTGTGTATAAATGATTGCACTTCGTAAACTCTAAGTCTTCAAATCCTCGAAGCTATGATTCTTAATATATTAAAAGCTCTTTGAATGGACTGGCAGTATACAAACTTTTACAGGAAAATTATAAATAATTGAATAAAGATTATTATTGCATTCAGGAGGGAATGAAAAATGCCAGAAGAAAACAGCAACCATATAGGGATCACCGGGGTAGGTGTATATATTCCCGAAGGCAGGATGTCAGCTGAAGAAATTGCTGACAGGACTGAAGGGGAGTGGGAGCCCTGGGCTGTCAGGAAGAAACTGGGCATAAAAGAGAAGGTCGTTCCCGGGGAAAATGATGGAACTCAGGCTATGGGGGTTGCGGCGGCAAGGCGAGCAATAGAAAGCGCTGCTGTTGATCCCGAAGAGATTGATATTGTCCTGGGGATTGGCGAGGAATGGAAGGAGTATCCCCTTACCACTTCCAGCATCTATATTTCTCATAAAGTTGGAGCCGATAATGCATGGGCTATAGATGTGCAGCAGCGCTGCGGCACGACTGTGGCGGCCTTAAAACTGGCCGAAGATCTGATGTTAAGCAATGAAGAATACGATAAAGTGTTGATTGCGGGCGGTTATCGCAATATTGATCTCGTGGATTATTCCGATCCCGAGCTTTCAATGATGTATAATCTGGCGGCCGGAGGGGGAGCACTGGTTGTAGAAAAGAACTGCGGACGAAATGTTCTTGAAGGTACCCACCTGATATCCGATGGTTCTATGGCCAGAGACGTAGGAGTTAAGGTGGGAGGAGTGGCTGAACCTGTGACCGAAGAGAATGCAGATGAAGCTTTTTATCTCCGTATGTTTGATGTCGAGCACATGAAGGAGCGGCTGGAAGAGGTTTCTATAGACAACTGGCTTTACTGCATAGAGCAGGCCTTTCAAAAGGCAGATAGAGACCAGGAAGAGATGGATTATCTGGCTGTGCTGCACTTTAAACCTTCCATGCATGAGTTTTTGCTTGAGCAGCTGGGAATCACATCCGATCAGACCACATATCTGGAGAAATACGGTCATATGGGGCAGATAGATCAAATTTTGTCATTAAAACTGGGGCTGGAATCAGGCAAAATAAAACCCGGCTCTATAATATCCATGATCTCAGCCGGGATAGGCTACGCATGGGCGGCAAATGTTATCCGCTGGGGAAATAATGATAAAAATATCGAATGATGGATCTTCTCCATCCAACACCTGATGTGGTGAAGAACCAAATTTATAGGAGGTTATTTAAATGAGATTAGATGGAAAACTCGCTATAATTACAGGAGGAGCCAGTGGTATAGGCAGGAAGACAGCTGAGTTATTTGTAGAGGAAGGAGCAGAAGTAATAATAGCCGATTACAATGAGGAAAAGGGCAAAGAAGCTGCCGAAGAGATTGATGCTGAATTTCAAAAAGTTAATGTGGCAGATCTTTCATCCGTGGAAGAGATGTTTGCCGAACTTGAGGCCGATGGAAGAATTCCTGATATTCTCATAAATAATGCCGGTATCACAGCAGATGGATTTCTGGTTAAGATGGATGAGGAAGCCTGGGATAGTGTTATCGATGTTAATCTCAAAGGAGTTTTTAACTGCGGAAGAGAAGCTGCAAAAAGAATGATGGATAATAAGGGAGGAGTAATTATAAATGCTTCCTCTGTTGTGGGGGAGTATGGCAACGTAGGACAGACCAATTATGCAGCGAGCAAATTTGGTGTGGTCGGTCTGACAAAGACCTGGGCTAAAGAATTAGCTCCGCGGGGAGTGAGGGTAAATGCTGTTGCTCCCGGTTTTGTTGAAACCGATATGATTGAAGATGTCCCGGATAAAATACTGGATCAGATCAAAGATGATACTCCCCAGGGAAGACTCGCCGAACCGGAGGAAATTGCCCGTGCCTATCTATTTCTGGCCAGTGAGGCTGCCTCATATGTAAATGGGACAGTGCTTAATGTGGACGGTGGCCTTGTTCTGTAAATTTTGCGAATTTAAATTTTCCTCGTTTTAATTACAAATTGTTTTAGCAGCAAATTAATTATTTTGCTTGGAGAGGTTATTTTACCGGATACTTAATCAAGGCTCTTCCTGTTATCGGAAATTTTCTAAGCCCGGATAAGATCTATGCCCGAAAACTAAACTGAAGCAGAGGAAAAATTTCATTGTGAGCGGAGCTTATATCTTCTAGTATAATAAAATAAGCTAATTTTGCCACCCCTATTTTCCATCTAAACGCAAAAGAAACCTTAATTTATAGGATGCATGATATACTGGAAATTATGTTTTTAAATTTTTTACGATACTGACTTTATGCAGAGCGTCCATTAATTTATCAATATTATTTGAGGAGGTATCGCCTTTGTTAAAACCGGACCAAGATTACAAGGAGAAAAAAGTGTCCCTCGATGATGCCGTTTCCATGGTGGAAAATGGAGATATTATTGTAAGCGCCATGGCCGGGTCAGAACCTCAGGGGCTGCTGGAAAGACTGGCGGCAAGAGGAGAGGAATTTTCGGATGTCACGCTCGTTTCATGCCTTAGGATGCAGGATTATGGCTTTACTGAAAAGGAAATGAAAGGACATATTTTCAACGAAACCTGGTTTTACGGAGAGACGGACAGGAAGAACCACGATATAGGAAATGTCAGCTACATTCCCAATAATCTTCACGGGGCCGGCAGTAACAAGCTTGCCAATGAGGAGATTGATATTTTCTGGGGCACAGCAACCCCGATGGATAGGAGAGGATATTTCTCACTGTCACTGGGTCTAACTTATGAAAAAATGATGGTGGAACAGGCTGATTTGGTGGTGCTGGAAGTAAACGAAAAACTCCCCTGGACTCACGGTGACACGCAGGTGCATATTTCACAGATCGATAGAGTTGTAGAAAATAACGCTTCTCTGCCCGAGCTTCCTTACATTGAACCGGGTGAGACGGAGAGAAAAATTGGGAAAAACGTAGCCGAGCTGATAGAGGATGGTTCAACTCTGCAGGTTGGCATTGGAGGCATACCCAACGCCATTACAGAGTGTCTAAAGGATAAAGAGGATCTGGGTATTCATACAGAAATGATGACAGATGGAATGGTCGATCTATTTTACGAGGGCGCTATCACAAATCAAAAAAAGTCGATCTGGAAGGGTAAAATGGTTGCCACCTTTGCCCTGGGCACTCAAAAACTGTACGATTTTATCGATGAAAACATTGCCGTAGAATTTCAGCAGGGCTGTGTCACAAATGATCCGGCAGTGATAGGGAAAAATCACAAAATGGTGAGTGTGAATACGGCACTTCAGGTCGATTTAACCGGTCAGGTCTGTTCTGAAGCTCTTGGTAATACTCATTACAGCGGGACAGGAGGGCAGGTCGATACTCACAGAGGAGCTCAGAGGTCAGAAGGCGGAAAAGGTATAATTGCCCTGCGCTCTACAGCAAAGGGAGGAGACCTATCTACAATAGTTGCGCAGCTGCCGCAGGGTTCAAAGGTGACTCTGGGGAGAAATGATGTTCATTATATTGTCACAGAATTTGGAGCGGCCAATTTAAAGGGAATGAGTGTGCGGGAGAGAGTAGATGCTCTCGCTTCTATAGCCCATCCTGACTTTCGTTCTCGCCTAAAAGAAGAGGCAAAAGAGATAGGAATCATTTAAGTTGATTTAAAATATAAGAAATCCGGGAACACCCGGAGCTTTTAAACTCTCCGGGCTTAAATTTCCCGGTGTAACTGATTTGTAACTGCGGGATGTTATGTTTAAAATGGATAGAATAGTCTAAAAATTTGCAGTAAACAGTATTATTTTATATAATTAATGTGAAAGGTGATTCACCCTTAATGAAAAGAATAATGCTAATATTTTGGAGAATATTTAAAAATCCTAACAGGGGGATGGATATCTTGAAAAGAACTGTAGTTATAAGCCTGGCGTTTGTTCTCGCTCTGGGACTGATGGTCAGTTCGGGAAGTGTGAATGCTGAGGAACCGATCAAATTTGGAGCGGTGAACCCTCTCGGAGACATTACGGGAGAACAGGGAACCAGAGCTATGGAGCTGGCAGTTGAGGAAATCAATGAAGAAGGTGGTCTTTTGGGCCGCGAGGTGGAATTGACAGTAATAGACAGTGAGCTGAGTCCGGAAAAAGGAGCGTCAGCAATTGATAGACTGGCCACTGTTGAGGATGTGGATTTTCTGGTTGGCGGTATGGCCAGCAGTGTACATCTTGCCCAGATACCTGTGATGAGAAGACACGAGATCATAACTGTCTGGATGGGCGGAGCCTCCCATGAGATAGAGGAGGCTGTAGGCCCCGATGAAGACTGGTATTTCCATATTCATCCCTGGGACTATCAGCAGGGTGCAAGTTATGCCGAAGGATGGAAAGATTTAGAGGACGAATACGGAGAAATAGAAATTGATGACTTTTATCTGGCCTACGAGGAAGGGGCTTTTGGCACTGATTCCTATGAATCATATATTGAGTATTACGAGATGGCCCAGGAAGGTGAAGGCCCTTATTACGGCTTGATGGAAGATCTGGCAGGGGAATCCTTCCAGAGTGCTGCCGTAGGCGGCGGAGACTATGGAGCAATGCTCAGTCACGCCATGGATTATGATCCCGATATATTTGTCTGGGCCGGTTATGATGCAGATGCGGTGCCCATGCTGGAACAGGCCCGGGAGATGGGCTTTGAGCCTCCTCTTTTTGTAGGGTCCCCTCCAGGATGGCCGGAAGGTTTTGGGGAAAACCCTCTTTCCGAAGGAGTTATGCTCTATCAGATGTGGGCCCCTGCAGTGAACGAAGTTTGTGAAGAAGCTCAGGCATTCTGGGATGGTTATGTGGAAAAATTCGATGAAGAGCCAGTAACCTATTTTGCCCCTCTGGGTTATACCAATATAAAATTTGTCGCTGAAGCAGTTGAAAATGCAGGAACAATGGAGAAAAATGACGTTATAGCATCACTCAGAGAGATAGAATATGATGCACCAGTTGGTAAAACGTTGAAAATTAGTCCCAGCCGCATAATTAGCAATCAGGGCTTTTCCGACCAGATGATTTTGCAGTACCAGGATGGCCAGCAGGAAATTCTATGGCCCCTCGAACTTTCCACTTCTGAACCCGAATATCCCTTCTCATGGTAAAATTCAAAGATATATAATTCCGGGCCGGGCCTATCATGGCCCGGCTCTTTTCGTATTTAGTTATTGTTTTATTTAATGCTGTTTAAAAAGCTTATGTGTCGAGGTATTTCAATCGAAAGGTAAAGCATAAACACGAGATTTTGCGTATTAACATCCAGAATGGAGGGCCACCATGAAATTTAGTCCACAGCGCTCAAAAATTTATCTTCTCCTTCTACTGGCTGGTATATTGATCGTTGGGATATGGCATCCCCGGGCCCTGATTTTTGGACTGCAGCGGGGAAGTCTCTATGCTTTAATTGCTCTACCTCTGGCGTTGGTCCTGGGGATAATGGATATTTTGAACCTGGCTCACGGTGAGCTGCTCACTGTAGGTCTCTACATCGGGTATGTTCTGGCGATTAATTTAGGTGTGGATCCGCTCGTTTCAATAATTCCCGTTTTTGTAGCCCTCATGCTCTTTGGGGGAGTGATATATTTAATTTCCATTAAGAACGTTCTCGGTGAGGGGCATCTACCGCAGCTGTTGCTCACCTTCGGTATTTCCCTGGTACTGATAGAGTCTATTAACATAATATGGACTTCCCGCCCCCGCAACGTTCACGTCGATTATGCCGGCACCTCCGTTGAAATTGGAGGTATTACCACCGGCGCCTACGAGTTTCTCTATATATTTGCTGCTGCAGCTATTTTTCTTCTCCTCCGTCTGTTTCTGAAAAAGACCAGGCTGGGACAGGCTGTGTTTGCTGTGGGACAAAATCCCAAAGGCGCCAGGATAGTTGGCATAAATGTTGATTTTGTATACCTTTTTGTTTTTGCAATATCTTCAGGCATACTGGGACTTACCTCCAGTCTGATGCTGCCTCGAGTTTCCATATTTCCCGAGACAGGAAACCCCTTTGCTCTCATTTCCTTTTCTCTGGTGGCAATGGCAGGTATGGGCAGTATCAACGGCATATTATTTGCAGGTATATCGCTGGGGCTGGCAGAGGCAGTAGTGCAGGCAATTCCCGGCTATGCCGGCTGGTCGGATATAGTATTTTTCGGAGTTTTGATTGTTGTCATCATGGTTAAAAATATTTAGGAGGCTGAACCATGAAGAAAAATCTATTCTATCTGTTACTGTTAATTCTGGCAATAACAATGCCTCTTTATATTGATGGTTATCTTCTTCATGTATTTGTCACTATATTTATCTTTATGACCATGGCTTTAAGCTGGGATATGATGCTGAGGACCGGTCAGTTAAGTTTTGGAAACGCCGGGTTTTTTGGTCTGGGAGGTTATGCCTCTCTTGTCAGTGTGGCTCATTTTGAAATCAATCCCCTCACAAGTCTTCTGGTGGCCATTATTTTTGCCGGATTAATCGCTTTTCTCGTGGGGCTTCCTGTGTTAAAGTTAAGGGGAATATATTTTGCTATTGTTACTCTTGCTTTAGCTCATGTCTTTGAGGTCGTAGCCATGAATCTTGAAATCACCGGAGGTTCCACAGGGATGGTTTTACCCGAAGCAATCTTCGGAGGGGATATGCAGCTTTTATACTGGCTCATTTTGGGAGTGGCTTTATTTACCATTGCAATATCAGAAATATTTTCCCGCTCCCGGATTCATTATGCTATCCACTCCATTCGCAATGACGAACTGGCCGCTAAAGCAAGCGGCATAAATGTTTCGCGATATTTGATATTTGTCTTTGTTATTACCTCCGCCCTGCAGGGGCTGGCCGGAGGAGTTTATGTGCAGCAGTATGCTTTTGTGATGCCTGAAAGCACATTTCATCTCGATTATCTGCTTCTTCCCATAGCTATGGCTCTGGTGGGAGGAACTCTGTCCACGGCCGGTCCCGTAATTGGCGCTATTTTTCTCGGACTGGTATCTGAATATCTGAAGCTGGTCATGCCCTACGGTCATCTTCTCATATATGGCCTTGTGATAGCGTTGATCATCCTTTTTTTACCCGGAGGAATTTACGAGCCCATTAGAAAAAATGTAATCGACAGGTTTCTGGGAGGTGCCTCGTCATGACTGTGCTGCAGGCTGAAAAAGTAACTAAAAAATTTGGGGGACTGACCGCAGTTGATGAGGTGACATTTTCCACCGAGCGGGGAGAAATTCTGGGCATAATAGGCCCCAATGGAGCCGGAAAGACTACTTTGATTAATGTGATATCGGGCACCCTGCCACTTACCGGAGGGAAAGTAACCTTTAAAGATGAAGATGTATCCGAACTCTCTCCGCACGAGAGAAGCAGAAGGGGTATCTCCCGCACTTTTCAGAAAGTAAGGCCTCTGGAGGATTTTACTGCACTGGAAAATATCATGGTTGGGGCGCTATTTAGCGAAAGGTTAAGTCAGGATGAAGCTCGCAAAAAAGCCAGGGGAATATGTGAATATGTAGGCCTGGAAAATCCGGATAAGGCTGTGGATAATCTTACCGTGCTGGAGCTGAAAAAACTTGAGCTGAGCAGAGCTCTGGCCTGTGAACCCGATGTTCTCTTTCTTGACGAGGTTATGGCCGGATTAAACAGCCAGGAGACAAAGGAGGTAATGGATCTTGTAAGAAAAATACGAGAGAGAGATGTAGCAGTATGTGTGATAGAACATGTGATGAAGGTGGTTTCCGAGCTCTGCAGCAGGGTTATAGTGCTTGATAGAGGAGATATTATTGCCCGGGGCCCCTATGAAGAGGTATCACAAAATAAAGAAGTTATAGCGGCCTATCTTGGGGAGGAAGAAGAATATGCTGAAAGTAAGTAACCTTGAAGTTTCCTATGATAAAATTCAGGTAATCTGGGGCCTATCACTGCAGGTAAAAGAAAATGAAGCAGTGGGAATTTTTGGGCCCAATGGAGCCGGCAAGACCACTACAATTAAAGCTATTCTGGGACTTGTCGATGATGTCAGTGGAAATATAGAATTTAAAGGTGAGTCTGTCACCAGGAAAGGAACTCACGAAATAATTCGGGAAGGAGCGGGTCTGGTTCCCCAGCACAGGGAGCTTTTCCCCGATATGACCGTGGAGGAAAACCTGCGCCTGGGGGCGGGTTTTATCGAAGGAGCCAGAGATGATGTGGAGGAAAATCTGGATTTTGTTTGCGACCTCTTTCCCAACCTCGAAGAGAAGAGAGGGGATAGAGCCGGCACTTTGAGCGGAGGACAGCAGCGCATGCTTACAGTGGGAAGAGCTCTTATGGCAGATCCGGACTTGCTGATTCTGGATGAGCCTTCGGTCGGTCTTCAGCCCTCGCTCGTAAAAGAGCTTTTTCGTAAGCTTAACGAAATCAAGGAGGAAGAAGATGTTTCTATACTGCTGGCAGAACAAAATGTGAGACAGGGCCTTAAGGTCATTGACAGAGGATATGTTCTGGAAAATGGAGAAATTGTTCTGGAGGAGAAGAGAGAAAACCTGCTGGAAAATGAACATGTCCAGGAGGCATATCTCGGTCTTTAAAATTTAAGAAGCTTCTCCGTAACCATTGGTGAAATTCACGACATATGCTTTAAAGTGATACGTACTCACCTTTTATTATAGCTTCCCTGAATGAGTTCTATAAAAAATGGAAAAATATCCTGGATGTTAGGGCTCTTAAGCAAAATTCAACTACTTATGCGGAGAAGAACCAGAATTCCTTCCTCTTTATAGTTAAAGCATCGAATAGGTTTTTGAATGAAATCTCTTCTGCAGGAGAATATATTCCAGATCATGAAGTAATTTAGGAGGAGGGATTATGATGAGTGCAAATGAACGTGATGAAAATCCTGAGGGCAGTGAAGATAAAACATCAGATAATTTTTCGGCAGGTCCAGATGAAACTTATAGTTCGGCCTTTCAACGAGCTAGTGAAAATATAAATCGCCCCAAAACCAGCAGAGGAAGGGAGACCTATCAGAATCTGCTGGAGGCAGCTGAAAAAATCTTTGGTCAAAAAAACTATTATGACACCACCATTACTGAGATCACCCGGGAGGCCGGCGTGGCTCCCGGCACCTTCTATATATATTTCCCCAATAAAAAGACTATATTCAGGGCTCTGATACTGGAGCTAAATAAAAAGCTGCGGAATGTCCTGGCCGAAGCAATTTCCGGTCTGGACACCCGCAGCGCCATGGAAAGAGAGGGCTTTAAAGCATTTTTCTCTTTTATAAATGATCATTCTGCTCTCTACAAAATAGTCTGGCAGGCACAGTTCGTTGAACCGGAAATTTTTCGCGAATACTACCATGATTTTGCTCAAAGCTATCGACATCGCCTGGCCCGAGCTGTTAAAAGAGGTGAATTTAAAGACCTTGATCCCGAAGTGATGGCTTACTGTTTGATCGGCATCTCTAATTTCGTGGGCCTGCGCTGGATTATCTGGTCTGAAAACGAGGAAATTCCAGAGGATGTTATTGAGGATGTTATGGAATTTATTTTTGCAGGTATCAGAAAGGATTAAATTTCTTTAAAATCAGCTGTCGTTCGGCTTTCCAAATTTCTCTTTTACCTTCGAAGACTCGATTTTACCGACATCATTTTTGGGCAATTCTTCCACAAAAGTTACATATTTGGGCACTTTGTAACCAGCCAATCTCTCCTCCAGGTAAGAGATAACCTCGTCTTTAGTCAATCTGCTGTTCTCTTTAAGGGATATGACAGCCTTTCCTACCTCTCCCCATTTTTCATCGGGAACGGGAATTACACAGGCTTCGTGAACTTCTGGCATTTCATAAAGGCGCCTCTCAATCTCGGGAGGAAATACATTTTCTCCTCCGCTTATAAACATATTCTTTTTGCGGCCCACTATATAGTAATAACCATCTTCATCCCTGCGGGCCATATCTCCGGTGTAAACCCAGCCGTCTCGAAGTGTCCTGCGCGTTTCTTCTTCGTTATTCCAGTATCCTGAGAATATCTGAGGGCCGGAAAAGATGAGCTCGCCTTCTTCTCCAGGCTCAACTTCGCTGCCGCTTTCATCCACAATTTTTGCTTCGGTGAAATAAAAGGGCACTCCCACAGAATCGTATTTTTCCTTAATTTCCTCAAGAGACATGTGATCGGCGATGATTGAGAGGTTATTGGGCCCTCCTTCTGTGAGTCCATAACCGGCACAAAATTTTACGCCTTTATCCCAGTACTTTTCCATAACCTCGCGCGGTGTGGGGGCGGCCCCCGACATCATCCAGCGCACGGAGGAGAGGTCAGCGCCGGAAAATTCTGGCTGCCGGGCAATGACCCGAAATATTGTGGCTGCTCCAAAGATAAGCGTGGGTTCTCTTTCCTCAATCACCTCAAGCGTTAGGGCTGGATCAAAATCTCTGCTAATAAAAACCCGTCCGCCAGCCTGGAGTAGAGGGAGGGTCAAAAGGTGCCACCCTCCGGTGTGAAATAGAGGCAAGAGCAGATGTGTGCTGTCGGTATGGTCTATATTCCAGGTGATTAATTCATTTAGGGAGTTGAAGAGAACAGCTCTGTGAGAGATTTTTGCTCCTTTGGGCAGGCCGGTGGTGCCGCCTGTATGCATGATCAGATGAATGTCCTCCCAGTGAAGATCTCTCTGTCTTAAAGTGGTATCATCATAGGTTTCAATTTCTTCATAGCTGCGGTCGGTGGAGCTGGCTTGTTCTAAAGTTTCTTTATTCTGATTTTCCCTGCTGTCCAGGACAAAGCAGTGTTCTATCTCTACTTTTTCCTTCAGGCGAGATACCTTATCAGAAAGAGCCTTTTCATAAAAGAGGATACGGGGTTTTTCTTTCTGCATAAGTTCGGCCAGCTCTTCCACGGATAATCTGATATTATAGGGAACGAAAATGCCTCCAGTTTTTCCAGCAGCAAAAAAAGCGTCAAACATTTCGATCCTATTGCGGGAGAGAAAGGCAATTCTCTCTCTCTTTTCTAAGTTTAGTTTATCAATGAGAAAATTGGCAAGTCTGTTGGCTCTATGCTCCAGATCGCTGTAAGTGTATTGCTCTTTATCATCCAGATCTTCAACTGCCAGACGTTCGGGGGAAAGTTTTGCTCTTCTGGATATGTGGTCACCGATCCAGCTGAAACCTTCAAATTGCATATTTTCGTAATGCATGTTTACCTCCTCCTGCTATTATTCATGATATTTTTCTCTGAAATTAGTTTTAAAATTAAGCTTTTACCTTATCTAACCCCAGCGCACAGATGTTGCACTCCAGGTGTATCCAGTTCCTGCCCCAACCATGACAATCAGATCTCCCTCTTCAATTTTTCCCTGTTCAAATGCTTTTTTGGTGGCAATAAAAGCATCAGCGGACTGACAGTGACCATAATCATTGAGTATAAAACTGCTGTCCTCACCCAGTCCATATTCTGACAGCAGTTCATCCAGAAAGGATTTTTTCATGTGTATCAGGGCAAGAAAGTCTATATCTTTTTTGCTGTATCCGCTTTTAGCTGCACTTTTTTCAATGACTTTTTTAAAGTTTTTTTCAGTTACTGCATTCAGTCGTTCGCGCATGGAGTCTATATCGTCAACATCCAGATTGCACTCATCCGGTTTAATAGAGCCAACACCCGGCTTATTAAAATGTTTTGAACCTATTTCATATACTGCGACATCATCGGCAAAACTTCCATCTGTGATAGTATGGTTGTTAAGGACAATATTTTTTTCGTGATTTTTTTCAAGTAAAACGGCTGCGGCAGCATCTCCAAAGTTAAACATAAAGCGCGAATCTTCGTTGCTGTAATCAAGCATATCCGCTTCTTTGGAAGCGGTGACAAGCAGTACATTTTCCAGATGGGGATCATTTTGCATCATATCTCTGGCTACTTTTAGAGCCAGCACCCCGGAAGAACAGAGGGAATGAAGTTCAAAGGCATAAGCATTCTTTGCTCCCAGCTCATGCTGAATTTTAGCAGCCTGGTTATAAAGGTAATAATCCTTGTATTCGCTGCCGTGAAACAGGACAAGGTCTAGTTCTTTAGGTGAAAAGTTTTTCAGGGCTTTCCGGGAGGCTTTAATCGCCATATCTGAGGGAAGTTCATCCGGAGCAGCCTTATACTTTTGATTAATGGCAAATTTTTCAACAATTACTTCTTCAGGAATTCCGCTTTCTCTGGCTATGTGTTCACTTGTATGCAGGTCTTCTGGGAAATATAGACCGATGTTTTTGATACCCACAGGAGTAGTTTTTGACATGATAAACTCCTCCAGTTGAAAACTATAATTATTTTGCTGCAGATTAATTCTTGTTAAGCGAATTTAGGAGACGGGCCATATTGTCGGCAAGATGTTGAAGAATTGAATGAGCTTCTCTATCTTCGTCAGCATCAATTGCACCCTTACTGCCGGCGACTCCCATTGACCAGTAGTTTGAGCCCACCACAATAAAATCATTGACTGTAAACCACAGCAGTAATTCAGCAAAGGTAAAATTTTGCCCTGTCCGCCTGGCTACAGTTATAGGGGCTGCCACTTTACCGCTGAAGGCTGTTCCCTTCCACTCATAATCTCTGTCACTGCTTCGCTTCATTTCATATCCTCGCCAGCGTCCCACAAAACCGGCTCTATCCAGCAGGGCCTTTAAATCTGCTGTTAGCGATGAATGGTAAACAGGGGAGCCGATCAACATTCCATCTGCTTTCAACATTTTTTCCAGCAAATTTGAAAAGTCATCCTTTTGTTTACATTTTTTGTTTTCAACACAGTGATAACATCCCTGACAGGGGGCAATTTCCAGTTTTGATATATTTATGAGTCTGGTTTCAAAGTCCTTCTCAGCCAGCTCCTGCAGAGTAAAATCCAGAAAGTATTTAGTATTTCCCTCACGAGGACTTCCATTAATCCCCAAAATCTGCATTATATTCCTCCTCAAATAAAATTTATATTGATAATTTATCCTCCCAGGAAATAGTTATAATTATTTTAGTATAAAAGGTGAATCATGTTTCACATCCATTTGTATTATAGGAAAAATACGTGGAATGTGCAAGAATTTTTAGAAAGTTCCTTTACTCTATTTGAAATACTATTTTTGAATCTTCTCCATAACCGGTGGTGAAATTTACGACATATGCCTGTAAAACGATAGTTGCTCAGCTCTTATTATAGGAAGCTATGAGGCGAAGTGATACTGGAAATTTTTCGAAGCCTGAGTCAGTTTCATGGCCGAAAACTAAACTGAAGCAGAGGAAAAATTTCATTGTGAGCGGAGCCTCATAGCTTCCTCCAACAACTGATGTGGAGAATAACAAATTAAAACAATATTAAAATATTGCCTGATTAAGAAGGGAAAAAACATTCTGGTGAGAATAATATTAGTTGAACGGTATAATTTAAAATTGTGTTACAAACCTGTTAATGATATACCTATTTAATAAATAGGCTCTTCTCCAAAACCATTGCTGTGAAAAGATGTTTTTCATGCTGGAAAGTCATAGCTTCTTAAAATTTTTTATGGCAAGTTATAAATTTTATAGGAAGGAAAAATTTTATTATTAACAGAGTCTTTTAGCCTCCAGAAATATACGTTATGACAGTACTGGAAGTGAAATAAAAAAATATAATAACGTTAAGTAGAAGACCCAATTTAATTTGCATTTATATACTCAGGAGGTGAATGAGTTGAAAATTATAATCGCAGGAGGGGACAGAAGCGGGCAAAATTTAATGAATTTTTTTCAGCAGCATAAAGAATATGATATCACTCTAATTGAATCCTGTCCGGAAACATGCGAGTGGATATCTGAGACTTATCCGGAAGTAAAAATAGTCTGGGGCGATGCTACCTATCCCAGTACGCTTGAGGAGGCCAGCGTAAAAAAGGCCGATGTATTTATTGCCGTTACCAGCAGCGATCAATCCAATATACTTGCAGCAAAAGCAGCCAAAAAACTCGGTCTGGAGAAAGTGATTGCCAAGGTTACCGATCCCAATTATTATGAGCTTGCAGAATTGATGGAATTTGATTATATCCTGGAGCCGGCGGAAGCCCTCTCTGCGGAAATAATCACCAGATTACAGGGGGTAGATTTTGTCAAACTCGTCCAGAACCTCCATCTTGACTATGAATTTAATGTGATCAAAACTGAAGATAAACCAGATTTGATTGGAAAAGATGTGAGAGATTTTGATGATCATTTTGAGAGTATGGTATACCCAGTTTTTGTTATAAGGGACGGGAATTACATGATGGCCAATGAGGTGGAGGAATTTATTTCGGTGGATGAAATAATTTATTTGAATAAAGCCGAGGCTCCTCACCGCAAATCCACAAAACTGATGAATTTTATGGGTGAATAGATATGAAAATGGAAAAAAGGGATACTAGAGTGACACTGGGATCCATTGAATCTATCGGGAGATGGACCCTGATTGCTATTATTGTGGGGCTTGCGGTAGGCGCTGCTGCGGTAATCTTTACTGGGATTTTAAACTGGGGTATAGACCAACTGGAGAGACTGGATGAAACCCGGCTGATATACTTTCTGCCCATTGTAGGACTTTTTGTCAGCGGCTGGCTCACTTCAACTTTCGCTCCTGAGGCGGCCGGACATGGTACAGATGCTATCATAAAATCATATAACGAAAATTGGGGCAGGGTTAACGTGATAGTGGTTCCCATTAAATTGATAGCGAGTGTCTTCACCATTGCATTTGGTGGCTCGGCCGGCAGGGAAGGACCAACTGTCCAGATGGGAGGCGGTCTGGGGTATTACATTGGTTCAAAACTCAAAGTAAACCTTAAGGATATGAGAAAAATTGTGGTATGCGGAATGGGTGCTTCCTTTGGAGCAATTTTCACCGCTCCTCTTGCAGGAGGAATTTTTGGAGCTGAAGTTCTCTATCGAGATGATGTGGAGTATAACTCCCTCTTTGTCAGTTTTATATCCAGCATAACAGCCTATTATGTTTATGCAATAGTGCTGGGGCAGGAGAGTTTATTCACCTTTCCCATTCCCGAAGGCTATATGTTTGAGCCGGAAAGAGATATCCTCCTATTTGTGGCCATAGGCATTCTGGTGGGGATTTTGAGTTTAATCTACATTAAAACTTTATACGGTTATGAAGAGCTCAATGAAAAATATGAAGTTCCCACCTATCTGAAAACGGCCGTGGGTGGAGCACTGACCGGGGTTACTGCCCTTTTTGCCAGTCCCTTGATTTTGGGTACAGGTATATCTCTTGTAGAGAGGATTTCAGTGGCCGGCGAGCTGCCTCTGCTTTTTATGGGCGGTCTGCTGGCGGGAAAAATATTGGCTACCTCTTTTACAATAGGCAGCGGCGGAAGTGGTGGTGTTGTTGCTCCCAGCCTCACCATTGGAGCAATTTTTGGCGGAATGGCTGCTGATGTCATTAATTATCCTTTTCCTCTGGCAGTAATTACAGCCAGTGCGGTTGGAGTACTGGGAAGTGCAGCTCATATTCCGGTTACCACAACAGTGCTGGCAGCAGAGCTTTTTGGCCTTGAGTTGATGAAACCGGCTTCAATCGTTTCATTGACAGGGGCCTGGATTGCCAGAAGCGATACTTTATATAGAGAGTCGCTGGTTAGTAAAACTGATCTTGGCAAAGCCGCCTTCAGTTTTCGCAAAAAAGAGTGAACGGAAACTCAGGATGAATTTTACTGAATTTTAACCGTCAAAGTTCCTTTAATGAAAAATTTGAGGAGTTTTGAAATTGCTAAAAACTCAGGAATACCGGCGGTCCATTTCAGTGAGGAGGATTTTTATTTCTCCACACCGGTGGTCTGCCCATTTTATTTAACAGCTGCGAGGAGATGGGAAAATACTGGCAGGGGTGAGTTTATGTCCGGAAAAAAGGTTGAGGTGAATGTTAAAAGTGAAATTTGTTACGAGGATGGCCGGGACGAGAAAATGAGCTTTACCAGCAGCGGTAAATTATACAGAAAAAGAGGCGAGGATTATCTTGTCTATCGGGAGAAAAATGAGGGGATTGACGGAGCCCGCACCACTTTGAAACTGGATGAAAATGGTGAAAGAGTTTTCCTCAGCCGTGAGGGCAAAGGCGGCTGGAAGCAGGAGTTTATAGCCGGCGAAAGCTCATCAAATTTATACAGTTCTGGCCAGGGAAAGATTATGGTGAAAACGGAAACCAAAACAATACAGATCAGGAAAAATAATAGTGAGGAAAAAGATAAGGGAAGTGAAGAGGAGTTCAGCAGGGAGGTATTGTTAAAATACAGGTTATTTATACAGGATAAGTTCATTGCTGACTGCAGGTTGAAAATTACTGCCGTTGAAGTTAATTGAAAGGAGAAATTTTACCATAAAAAATAGCTCCATATTTTAAATGTGTTTCCCGACAAACTCAGAAAAAAGGAGGTATTTTTATATGGAGGAAATCGACAGCCTGCAGGGCGAGAGATGGTTTCCCGATCAAACCCCATTTAAAATGCAGATGGAAAAGTTTTGGGGTGACTGGGGCGTTTCCTCTGAAGTGGCAGAGCTTAAGGCGGTATTGATGCGCCAGCCTGAAGAGGAAATTGAAAATATTTCCCCGAAAAAGTATCGCTTTAGAGAAGAGATTGACCCGGAAAAGTTTCGCCTGCAGCTGGAAATTCTTATTGATCTTTATCAGGACTACGATGTAGATGTCCATTTCATTAAGGAAATGAGAGATGATCGCCCCAATGGTGTATTTGTGCGTGATCTCTTTTTTATGACCCCGGAGGGTGCAATTGTGGGCAGACCTGGAATGACTGAGAGAAGAGGAGAGGAGCGTTATGCGGCTGCTGCTCTGGCCAGACTGGGAGTTCCCATCCTAAAAACCGTTTCCGGCAGCGGGGTTTTTGAAGGGGCAAATGCCATGTGGGTGGACAGTGATACAGTTATACTGGGTATAGGCTCTCGAACAAATCGCACGGGCTTCCAGCAGGTCAAAAAGGAGCTGGAGAGACAGGGAGTTGAAAAGATAATTCCCATGCAGATTCCCTATGGAAATGCCCACATAGATGGGCTGCTCAATATGCCCGATGAAAATCTGGCTGTTATCCATGCCCCACAGGTGCCCTATGAGGTCTGCACCGCCCTGCGCCGACGGAGTATTAAGCTGCTGGAAGCTCCTTCTCTAACAGAGGCAGCTGAGACCCTGGGGATAAATTTTGTTGCCCTGGAACCGGGAGTTGTGGTCCAGCCAGAGGGCAACCCCCTAACTCGCGAACTCATGGAAGAGCAGGGTGTTAAGGTGATTACAATAGATTTTTCAGAGATATTAAAAGCCTGGGGAGCTATTCACTGCGTAACAGGAGTATTAAAAAGAGGTTAATATAAAGAGCCCAAATCTGCCCTGGAGCAATTCCCCAGGATGACTCTTAACGACTTTGTATAAAAATTGTGAAAGCAAACTTAAACAAAATTCAACTGCTGATGTGAAGAACAGAAAAGTTAAATATGGATCTTCTCCATAACCGTTGATGAAATTTACGACATATGCCTGTAAAACAATAGCTGCTCACCTCTCATTATAGGAAGCTATGAGGTGAAGTGATACTCGAAATTTTTCGAAACTTGAGTCAGGTCCATGGCCCAAAAATCGTGTCCCCGGCTCAGGATGTGCCGGGCTG
>CAZVZM010000034.1:0-20648 GCA_964630835.1 uncultured Halanaerobiaceae bacterium | reverse complement strand
AGGCGAAGTGATACTCGAAATTTTTCGAAGCCTGAGTCAGGTCCATGGCCAAAAAATAGTGTCCCCGGCTCAGGATGTGCCGGGCTGAGCGTGAGCTCAGGGAGGTTGCTCTCGCGAAGGTAGCACTATTTTTTGGCCGAAAACTAAACTGAAGCAGAGGAAAAATTTCATTGTGATCGGAGCCTTATAGCTTCCTCCAACAACTGATGTGGAGAAGAACCAAAATTTTCAATTCATTTAAATTGACAAAATTTTTTGGGGGTGATATAAAGGATATATTAAGAATTTTGACAAAAGTAACATGAAGGTTTGAATCAAAATAAGTTTTATTAATTTTCAGGGAGGGAAAGAGTTTGAAAAAACAATTTGTGCTGGGGTTAGTTCTGGCTTTAATACTGCTGCCTTTTGCAGGCGAAACTTTGCAGGCCGAATCGGTTAATAGAGGAGGGATTGTTGATAAGACTGCTTCTGTTCAGGGGGTTATAATTAGAAACTTTAATCCTTTCTCGCCCAATGCCCTTCATTCCACCTATGGTGGGTTTTATGAGACTCTGGTTTTTGCAAATACAATAAAGGGAGAAGTTGAACCCTGGCTGGCTCAGGACTTTTACTGGGAAGATGACCTGCAGACTCTAGTATTTGAATTAGAAGAAGAGGTGTACTGGAATGATGGTGAAAAGTTTACAGCTGATGATGTAGAATTCACATTATCCTTAGGACGTGAACATGATGCTATTCACCAGGCGGGGATCTGGAATCAGGGTCTGACTGAGGTTAATGCCATAGATGACTATACAGTGGAGTTTAAATTTGAAGAAGTGAACACAACTGTGCTTGCAGATGTAGGTGGAATTTATATCGTGCCTGAGCATATCTGGAGCGATATTGAAGAACCTGTAGAATTTGAAAATGATTATCCTGTAGGGACAGGTCCATTTATGTATGAGGAAGGCAGTTTTACAGAAATGTCTTATCGTCTGGAGAGCAATCCCAATTACTGGCAAATGGGAGAAGACGGTGAGCCCCTTCCATACATTGATGGTATACAGTATAGAGGTGCTACCGGTAATGAACAGGCATCAATGATGATCATTACAGGAGAAGTTGACTGGGGGACTTATTTCATTCCCAATATAGATAGAAATTTTGTGCAGAGGGACCCGGAAAATCACCATTACTGGCTTCCTGAAGGAAATATCGTGTATCTTAATTTGAACAATGAAAAGTGGCCTTTTGATAACCGCAATGTGCGCAGAGCACTGGCAAAAGTCCTGGATAAGGAAAGAATGACTGAAGTAATGGGCTCCGGTGCTATCCCGGCACCTCAATCCGGTGTGAAATCAGCCTTTGAGGATTGGGTTCCTGAAAGTGCAAAAGAACACAAAGTAGATATTGATATAGTTGAGGCCAGAGAACTTCTGCAGGAAGAGGGTTTTTCAGAGAATGATGAAGGAATATTTGTGAAAGACGGCGAGGAACTATCATTCGACCTTTATGTTCCTACGGGCTGGACGGACTGGATAAATGCTGCAGAAAATATATCCACCCAGCTGGAACTGGCCGGTATAAATATCGATATAGAACAGGTTGCCTGGCCTTCACCATTCAATGACAATTTAATTACCGGAGATTATAGAATGTCATTTAGCTTTACTGATTCCGGCATATCGCCTTTCTATCAATTTGACAACATTTTACCCTCCAGACATTATGCGCCAGTGGGTGAAGAAGCCACCAATCATTCTCAGGTAAGATACAGGAATGAAACGGTTGATGAAGCTTTTGATGGCTATCGAAGGAGTGCAGATCAGGATGAGCAAATGGAACACATGCACACCATATTAGAAGAGTTTGTACATGATATGCCAATGATACCACTATTTTTCAACCCTACCTGGTTCCAGTATAATACAAGCGATTTTGTAGGCTGGCCCAATGAAGAGGACCCATATGCATTACCCCATACGGGCGGCATGGATAAGATGCAGATTTTCCTGAACTTGCAGCCGGTTGATTAAAAACACCAGGAATTAGGATTGTAGATAGGGGCTCTGATGAATAATCAGAGCCCCTATTAATTGAGATAGAGGAGGATTTAACTTTGAAATATTTTCTCCGCAAAACCCTCTGGCTTTTGTTTGCTATAACTATTGCTCTATTGATAAATTTTATTTTGCCAAGATTGATGCCGGGGGATCCTGCATTAGTTGTGGTTAGTCAGCTTGAGGGTGCAGACCCTGATGCTCTGGATGCAATTAGAACCGCTTTTGGAATGGAAATGGACAGGAATATCATTCTGCAATTTTTTGACTATGTGAGAAATATATTCAGAGGCGAGTTGGGCCTCTCCATAAGTCATTTTCCAGCCCCTGTGTGGAGAGTTCTTTCTCGGGCCCTGCCCTGGACTATAGGCCTGGTAGGGATCGCCACGGTAATTAGTTTTGTGCTGGGTACACTGCTGGGCATAACTATTGCCTGGAGAAGGGAAAGTAAATTATCTGATGTAATTATAAGTATCTTTTTATTTATTAGATCCTTTCCCTTTTTCTGGCTGGCATTGATTTTGGTGTATTTTTTCGCTTTTGAAAATGCCTGGTTTCCGCTGGGCGGAGGGCGTGACGTGGCTGTCAGGGCGGAAGATACCTGGGAGTTTATCAGGTCTGTAGCCTATCATGGATTTTTGCCCGGTTTGACAATCGCTGTTAGCTCTCTCGGTTACTGGTTATTGACAATCCGTAACAACATGATCAACGTGCTGGCTGAAGATTATATTACAGTAGCCAGAGCTAAAGGTCTATCGGATTCTCGTATAAAATATAATTACGCGGCTCGTAATGCTATATTGCCCTCCGTATCAGGTATTGCTATGGCGCTCGGATTTGTTGTGGGGGGAAGCTTAATTACGGAGATAGTTTTTTCTTATCCGGGCGTGGGATTTATGCTGTATGAGGCTGTTCAACAGAGGGATTATCCCCTGCTGCAGGCCATATTTTTATTTATAACTATCGGAGTATTATTTGCTAACTTTTTTGCCGATATTGCAATTTTGGCCCTGGATCCCAGAGTCAGGGATGGTGATAGCTGATGATCTATGATATGCTTAGGCTTTTTATCAGCAATAAGAAAGCTCTAATCGGAGTATTGATCATATTCACTTTTATTATCATTGCTCTACTGGCCCCCCTGCTGGCTCCCTATCATCCCCGCCAGGATGGGACAGAAGAGCGCAGCTTCCCTCTGCAGGCAGATCCAGGTGGAGAGCATCTTTTGGGTACCAATCACGCAGGTTACGATATTTTGTCCCGCCTGATATATGGGACCAGGCTGACTTTATTTGTAGGATTGGCGACCGGATTTATATCGACTTTTATTGCTTTGACATTTGGGCTTATCAGCGGATATTTTGGTGGCTGGGTTGATGATATACTCAATCTCATTAACAATATATTTTTGGTTATTCCCAGTTTGCCTCTTATAATTGTGATTGCATCATATATAAGAATGCGGGGAGTTTTACCCATAATTTTGGTTTTGACAATAACCAACTGGGCCTGGGGTGGGAGATTAATCAGATCTCAGGTCATGTCAATGAGAGAAAGAGAATTTATAAAGGTTGCAGAGGTTATGGGAGAATCAAAGCTTGTAATTGTATTTAGAGAAATTTTGCCCAATATAATTTCCCTTGTTATGGTCACTTTTTTCGCTGCTACATTATCAGCAGTGTTAAGCCATGCTACTCTGGAATTTATCGGACTCGGCGATGTAACGGTAACAACCTGGGGCACCATGCTCTACTGGGCCAGAAATAGTGCTGCTTTGCTCTATGGGGCCTGGTGGTGGTTTCTGCCTCCTGGAATATTCATAGGTATGCTGGGAGCTTCCCTGGCGATGATGAATTTTGCTATTGACGAAATCTCCAATCCAAAGATAAGAGAGAGGTAATATTATGGAGGAAAGTTTGTTAAAAGTCAAAGACCTTAAAGCAGGTTATCAAACACAAAAAGGAAATATTATGGCTGTTAATAATGTAAATTTTGATTTAAAAAAAGGAGAATTTTTAGGAGTAGCAGGAGAGTCCGGGTGCGGAAAGTCCACCCTGGCCTACAGCATCATGAGACTCCTGGAAGATAACGGTCATATATTTTCAGGAGAGATAATATATAAGAATAAAAATATGGCCCGGCTGGACAAAAAAGAGATCAAAAACACGAGATGGTCGGAAATTTCCATGGTTTTTCAGTCAGCAATGAATGCTTTAAATCCCGTTTTATCTATCAAAGCCCAGCTGCTTGATGTTATGAAAGCCCACACGGATTCTTTTAACAAAAAAGATGCAGTTGATAGAGCAAAAAGGCTGCTGAAACTTGTTAATATCAATCCGGAGCGGCTCAATGATTATCCTCACCAGCTATCGGGAGGTATGAAACAGAGAATTATCATTGCTATGGCCATGGCTCTCGATCCTGAAATTGTAATTTTGGATGAACCAACCACTGCTCTGGATGTTGTTGTGCAGCGAAATATTATCGAACAGATTGATGAACTGAGCGATGAATTTGGTTTTTCTGTCATCTTTATAACTCATGATCTTTCTTTATTGGTGGAGATTACAGATAGATTGGCTATTATGTATGCCGGGAAATTTGTTGAGCTGGGGCTGGCCAGAGAAATTTATCAGAATCCCTTACATCCCTACACAAAAGGTTTGATGAATTCTTTTCCTCCTCTTACAGGAGAAATCGAAGTAACCGGCGGTATCCCGGGGAAACCTCCTGATTTTCTGAGTTTACCAGCCGGGTGTAATTTTCAACCCAGGTGTGATTACAGCCTGGAAAAATGTCAGGAAGCAGAGCCGTCTCTGACCAATTATGATGAGAAAAGACTGGTTAGCTGTTACTGGGTGGAGGAGGAATGCAGAAATGCCTGATAAGCTTTTACAGCTGAAAAATGTCACCAAGCATTTTATTGTGCGAAAATTTCTCAGCTCCAATCAGAGGGTGCGGGCCATGGAAGATGTGAGTTTACAAATTGAAAGAGGAGAAATTCTTTCTCTGGTGGGAGAATCAGGAAGCGGCAAAAGTACAACAGCTAAAGTTATTGTTAAAATCCACCCTCTCACCTCTGGCAAAATTTTATTCAAAGATAGAGATATTTACAATGGTTATTATGATAAAGCCAGCAGGGAGTATAAGCAGGAAGTGCAGATGATATTCCAGGATCCTTTCGGTTCTTTAAATCCCACCCATACTATTCGTTCAATTTTGAGAAGGCCATTTCTTATTCACGATATCTGCAACTCTAATGAAGTTGAAACTTTTATGAAGGAAAAACTTGTAGAAGTAGGGCTCGAACCACCAGACCAGTTTCTGGACAAATTTCCTCACGAACTTTCGGGAGGACAGCTGCAGAGAGTTAATATCGCCAGAGCTATGGCAGTAGAACCTGAGCTGCTGCTGGCTGATGAACCCACTTCTATGCTGGACGTTTCCATCAGAATAAATATGATGAATAAAATGATAGATTTAAAGAAAAAAAACAATATCAGTTACCTTTATATCACTCATAATCTGGCTGGAGCCAGATATATTGCCGATAGGATCGCAGTTTTATATGCAGGTATACTGGTGGAGGTTGGGCCGGCCGAAAAAATAATACAGAATACTCTGCACCCTTATACAATGCTATTAAAAAAAGCAGCTCCCCAGCCTGAAAAGGGCTTTAGCGATGAAAAGATGAATCTGAGTGCAGATATTCCCAGTTTGATAAAACCCCCATCGGGCTGTCGGTTTCATCCCAGGTGTGAATATAAAAAGCAGGAATGTGATAAACAAATACCGGAGATGAAAGAGGAGAAGGAAGGACACTTTGTAAGATGTTATCTTTATTAAATTTCATGTGAACGAATCTTTATATCTTCCAGTATAATTAAATTAGCTAATTTTGACACACCTATTTTCCAGCTGAACGCAAGAAGAACCAAATATTTTTTCTTTCTGTTTTTATAAAATAATTTTATAAATAAATTAAATTTTATGAAGGAATTTTTAACTATGTCCAGAAATCGTTAAACAGAAGGTGGTAAATTTATTTTACTCATAATTAGTAGAAAAATAAAATAATTTTTATTCAATTTTTGGAGGGAGGATAATGAGTCAGGATATTGAGGCAAGGGACATAAATCTTATCTTCATGGGCAGAATGGTTGAAAGATATATCGGCGAAAAAGGCCTTGAGCGTTTGATTGAGACAAAACACGAAAATCTCAGGGAAAACTGGGCGGATATCGGTTCGGAGCGGGAGACGAAGGAGCCGGAGTATCTGCTCAGGCTTTTTACCGATGAAGTTCACGAATATGAGGTGGTTCAGAATAAATCTGATTGTCTGGAAGTTATCGTTACTGAATGCAGGCATGCGCAGATATTTAAAAATTACAATGCAGCTGACCTGGGAGAAAAATTGATCTGCTCCAGCGATTTTGCCGTGGTGGAGGGATACAATCCCGACATGGTACTGGAGAGGCCGGATACCTGCATGACGGGAGAGTGCTGTCACTTTAAGTTTACTCTCCCCTCGGAATAAAAATGGCGGGATTTTAGGGAATGGAGGTTAATCACTTGAAAAGAAGTGAGAGAGAAGAGACAGAAAAGATAACCGAAAAACGAAATAAAGCCAGCAGAGATCTCGATCTAATGGATACCGAAGATATGGTGAGATTGATAAACAGGGAAGATGCCCGGGTGGCCTCGGCCGTCAGAGATGTTATTCCCGAACTGGCTCAATTCATAGATGCCGCTGCTTCGTGCATGAAGAAAGGGGGGCGTCTATTTTATGTGGGAGCTGGAACCAGCGGAAGAATGGGAGTTATTGATGCCGTGGAGTGCACACCCACCTTCAGCCTTTCCCCCGATCGCGTGCAGGGCATTCTTGCAGGAGGAAAGGAAGCCATGTTTAAGGCCAGGGAAGGACTCGAAGATGATAGAGATTCCGGGCGAAAAAGGATGGCCCGCGAGGATCTGAAAGGTGAGGATGTTGTGCTGGGAATAGCTGCCAGCGGCAGCACTCCATTTGTGCTGGGGGCCGTGGAGAGAGCAAATGCCAGCGGAGCTTTGACCGGGGCATTGGTCTGCAATTATAATTCTGAGCTGGCTGAGCTGACCGATCATTCGCTCAAAGTGATAGTGGGACCGGAAGTCCTGACGGGTTCCACCCGCATGAAGGCCGGAACTGCCCAAAAGATGGTTTTAAACACCCTTTCCACAGCGATAATGGTCCGTCTGGGCAAGGTTTACTCCAATCTTATGGTGGATCTCCAGGCCAAAAACAGCAAACTCAGAAAGAGAGCAAAAAAGATCTTTCGACAGATTGCAGGGGGCAGTCGGGAAAAGGCAGAAAAATACCTGAAAAAGGCTGATTTTGACGTAAAAACAGCCATCACCATGTATGAGAGGGGGTGTAAAAAGAGGGAAGCGGAGAAGCTTCTGGATGAAAAGGAAGGGGATTTGAGAAAGGTGATCGGTTGAAAGATTATTTTACGAAAATTTCAGGGGATTCAGGTGAAAGAAGCCAATAATTTCAAAAAAGCCAAATTGATAAAATTTTAGGGGGAGATTTAATTGAAAAGATTTTCTGTGCTTTTATTCAGCCTGGCTTTGGTTCTGGCTCTCTCTTTCAGCGCTGCAGCCGAAGATGTAGATGTAAGGCCCTACCCGGAGGACTATTTTCAGGAGATCGGAGACTATGGGGGAGAGTTGACTTTAACTCTGGGCGGCTCTCCTGAAACATTCAATTATTATGGATCTCTTGATCATAATTCGCTCACTGTTATGCTGAACATTTTTGACAGCCTGACGGAGCCCAACTTTGTAACTCAGGAGATGGAACCGCAGCTGGCCACCGACTGGGAAATAAAGGATGACGGGGAAACTGTCATCTTTCATCTGCGCGAGGGAGTGGAATGGTCCGATGGAGAACCCTTCACCGCAGATGACGTGGTATTTACAATGGAGGAGATAACCTTAAATCCCGATGTGGAAAGATCTGAGAGGGCCAGATTTACACTTGAAGGAGAGGTTATCGAATTCAGCAAAGTTGATGATATGACCGTAAGAGCCGATCTTCCAGTTCCCTATGGTCCCTTTATAAGGATCATGTCTCATGCCCCCATAATGCCCGAACACAAGCTGGGACAGTATGAGGACCAGCCGGATAAGCTGAATGAAGCCTGGGGCACAGATACCGATGTGGAGGAGATTGTGGGTACCGGCCCCTTTATCCTGGAGAGTTATGAGCCGGATCAGATGGTCAGGTTGAAAAGAAATCCTAACTACTGGGGAGTGGACCCCGAGGGCAATGAGCTGCCCTACGTGGATGAACTGACCTATCTCATCATTGGGGACAGCGAGATCCAGCTGGCCGAATTTGAAGCGGGCACAATTGATCTTTTGAGTGTATCCGGCGATGACTTCACCGATTTAAAGGAGCAGGAGCTGGCGGGAGCCGATTTTAGCGTCAAAGCCGTCGCTCCCACAGCAGCAATTCCCAGCCCCACCCATCTTAGTTTCAATTTTGATATTGAGGATGATAACCTGAGGGAAGCGTTCAGAAATGTTGACTTCCGCCGGGCTGTGGAATATGCCATCGACAGAGAGCGCATCATCGAGGGAGTTTACAATACGCTCGCCATGAAATCGGGTACCCCTGTGTTTGAAACCTTTGAAGACTGGTACAATCCAGAAATAGAGGATATTCGCAGAGGCTATAATCCCGATAAGGCTGAAGAAATGCTGGATGATCTGGGGTATGTTGACAGAAATGATGATGGCTACAGGCAGTTTCCCGATGGAGAGAGAATTGACTTTACTCTTATCTCGGGCACCTCAGAGGAGAGAAGCGATCTTGCAATGTTCATTCAGGATTTCCTGGAGGATATAGGTATTGAAGTGCATCTCAATTTGATAGATGACGGCCTGCTTATGGACCAGGCTCTGGCCGGAGATTTTGAATCCATGATACATGCATATGGAAATCAGCCCGATCCTCAATTTCGCAAAGATGTATGGCAGCCCGGGCAGGATCTCTACTACTTCCATCAGTCAATTCAGAATGATGAGCCCAACTTTGACAAAATGTTTGACTGGGAAGTTGAAGTTTATGAAATGTTTGAGAAGGGACAGGTTACCCCGGAGGATGAGGATAGAAGAGAATATTATGATCGCTGGCAGGAGATTTTTGCCGACAAGCTTCCGGTAATATTCATCACTAAAGAGATGTCCGTCAATGCGGTGCAGGATCGCGTGGGCAATGCATTCCTCAATGAGGATGATGTGTTTGTTCAGCAAAATCCAACCACCTTTATAGAAGAGTAAAGATTGAGCTAATGCACATGAATTGCTGGATTACTGCAAGAATTTATATTCCAGCTGTTAGTCTTAAGTGACCTCTATCATGCTAAAAATAATCCTCCCAAAACATTGTCCATATAAACTTCTGGCAGTGTAATCACTGCCGGGAGAAAGAGAATCTGATGGCAGCAAGGATTAAGCGGCATCCCTCCGGAGAAGCTTGCTTTCTTCTCCTGCCGGGGCTTTTCCGGGGGGATTTTTCTTTTAAAAAAACTGGAACTTTGAGGTGATCCTCTTGGCGGGATATATAATTCGAAGAATACTATTGATGATTCCGCTGCTTATTTTAATTACGATGATTTCTTTTGGAGTGGTGAGGCTGCAGCCAGGAGAATTTGGCAGCCAATTTCTGGAAAACCCCCGGGTGACTGCAGAGGCTGTGGAAGCAATGCGCAGCAGGTACGGGCTCGACGAGCCCATTCATATGCAGTATTATACCTGGATCAGGGGCATTATGCTTGAAGGGGATTTTGGCTATTCCTTTGCACACAATCGCCCTGTAAGCGGACTCATATGGGAGCGGCTGTGGTGGACGGTGGTGGTTGCTGTAACAACAATTCTGGTCACCTGGACTCTGGCCATACCGATAGGAATTTATTCGGCCACCCATCAGTACTCAATTTTTGATTATATTTTTTCTTTTATCAGCTTCATCGGGGTATCCATACCCAATTTTTTTCTGGCTCTGCTGTTAATTTATCTTGTGCTCTCCCTGGGAGGCACAACCGTGGGAGGGCTTTTTTCGCAGGAATATGTGGGGCGTCCCTGGACGCTGGAAAAATTTATAGATCTCCTGCGTCATATCTGGCTGCCGATAATCGCTATAGGCACGGCGGGTATGGCCGGAATAATGAGACAGATGAGGGGGAATCTTCTCGACGTGCTGGGAGAGCAGTATATCTATACTGCCCGGAGCAAAGGATTACATGAAAGGACAGTGATTTACAAGCATGCTGTGAGAAATGCCATAAACCCCCTTATTTCCATATTCGGTATGCAGCTTCCCAGATTGATCAGCGGCACCATCATAACGGCAATCGTTTTAAATCTGCCCACAATGGGTCCCTTTTTCTACGATGCTCTTTTGAGTCACGATCAGTATGTGGTCATGACTGTATTGATGTTTTCCTCGCTTCTATTGATGATAGGAAATCTTCTGGCCGATATTTTGCTGGCCTGGACTGATCCCCGGATAAGATATGATTGAAGGAGGTAAATGCAGGTGAGCGGCAAAAACAATAATTTCCCGGATGATAGATTGAAAAGCAGCTATGGCGGCAGCGAAAGTCCCCGGGGTGAGGGAAAAATCAGCGAAGATAAAGAAGTTTATAGCCCCGGTAAGAAGGTGCTGAGGAGGTTTTTCCGGCACAGGCTGGGAGTTGTATCCACCGCCGTTATAATTTTTATTCTCCTGCTGATAATTTTTGCAGGTTTTGTCAGCCCCTACAACATGGCCACGAGAAGGGAGGATTTAACCCATGTCTCTCCGACCAGAATTCGTCTCTTTCATGAGGGAGAGTTTCAGGGGCGACCCTTCGTTTACGGTCTGGAGCGGGAGAGGGATCCGGTAACGCTGAGGATTAATTATACCGAAAATAAGGATGAGATGTATCCCATTAAACTTTTCACAAGAGGTGAGAGCTATAAATTTTTAGGACTTTTTGAAACGGATTTACATCTCTTTGGACTGGGGCCTGAAGCTGACGGTCATCTGTTTTTATTTGGCACCGACCGGCTGGGCAGATGCTTTTTTTCTCGCACACTTTACGGGGGGCGCACATCTGTAAGCATTGCTTTTCTGGGTGTGATGTTTAGCTTCTTCATAGGAATTTTTATGGGAGGTATTTCGGGATATTACGGCGGAGCTGTCGACAATGTAATCCAGAGAATGATAGAGGTGATCAGATCCTTCCCGCGCGTTCCCCTCTGGCTGGCGCTGAGCGTCATCGTTCCGGCCCGCTGGCCAGCTATCATGCATTATATCGGCCTGATATTCATTTTGACCATAATATCCTGGACGGGGGTGGCCCGGGTCGTTAGAGGTCAGATCTTCAGCATAAAGGAAAAGGAATTTGTCGAAGCTGCCCGCGCTGTCGGAGCAAAGGACATGCGGGTGATTTTCAGGCATATACTTCCCAACTGCATGTCCTATGTTATCGTTGCGGCCACTTTATCCTTTCCCGGGCTTATTCTGGCTGAGAGTGCAATAAGCTTTCTCGGCCTGGGTATACAGGAGCCAATGGCAAGCTGGGGGCTGCTTCTCGAGCAGGCACAGAGAATTTCAGTCATCCGCAGCCAGCCCTGGCTTTTGATACCGGGAGCATTCATTATTGTTACCGTGCTGGCCTTCAATTTTTTCGGTGATGCCTTCCGGGATGCCATCGATCCCTACGCCATGGATTAAGGCAAATGAAAGGAGTCTTTAAATAAATGGACGAAAGTGAATACAGATCCGGACTGGATAATTTTCTGGCCGGGAGATATCCGGAGGATATAATTCCCGAAAGTTTTGGAAAAGCGGGCATTATAACAAATCACACTGGCCTTACCTCCAGTTTAAGGCAAAATGTTGATCTGCTTATGGAGGATGACAGGTTTTCTCCTGTAAAAATATTCTCTCCGGAACACGGATTTCGGGGCAGCGCAAATGCCGGCGAAAAAGTTTCCGGCGGGCGGGATGACAATACTGGACTTCCGGTGATCAGCCTCTACGGAGATGAGAGAAAACCCGCCCCGAAAGATCTTGAGGACCTCGACACTTTAATCTATGATGTACAGGATGTCGGTCTTCGCTATTACACATATATCTCAACAATGTTTAACTGTCTGGATGCGGCATTAAAGCGGGAGATGAAATTCATAGTATTTGATCGTTTCAACCCCCTGGGGAGAAATTTGAGCGGAAATGTTTTAAAGAAGGAGTTTGAATCCTTTGTGGGGCCGGCGGAAATACCACAGTGTTACGGATTGACTCCGGGCGAGCTTGCAGAGTGGTGGATAAAATATTCAGAAAGGAAAAATATAGAGAATAAGAACGGTATGTCAGATCTTTTAAAAGTGGTTCCTCTTTCCGGCTGGCAGGGAGAAAGGGCTGCCGAAATGAATATACCCTGGGTTCCTCCTTCGCCCAATTTACCCACGCCCCGGACTGTAAATCTCTATCGTGCCACTGCTGTATTTGAGGGCACCGATATTTCGGAGGGAAGGGGAACAACCCTTCCTTTTCAGCTGCTGGGCTCACCCCGCCTGCAGCCCGATTTTATTTTAAAAAAGATGCGAAAAGTAAAAAGAGCGGGTATAGATGGGCTGAAATTTAGAGCTGCTCATTTTACTCCTCGTTCAGGAAAGCACAGCGGAGAGCTTTGCAGCGGTCTGCAGCTTTTTTACCGTGAGGAATTTTGCCGGCTGGATCCCCTTGCTGCCGGCCTTCTGGTTATGGCAGTTTTTCGGGCCTGCCCCGGAGCAGAGGTAAAATATATTAAAAACAGCAATGATCAGTTTTTCATCGATCTGCTTTTAGGCACCGACCGGCTTAGAAAGGATATTATCTCCGGGCTGGTGAGCTGCATAAAAAAGGACGAAATTGATAGCATCTCCGAAATTTTACGCGATCTACAGTCCGAATGGCGAAAGCAGAGGCAGGAGTTCAGCCAGCAGAGAAAGAAATGCGTAAGGTACAGCCAGTGATGAAGTAAATATATTTATTTTTTCAACGTTTCTTTTCTAAAAACGTTTGCTTGAAAAAATGCTAAATATGCTGGCGGGTCATATTTGCTTAATACTTTCACTTTTTATGAAAAGTTTTTATGGGGGGTTGTAAATTTTATAGGAAGCTACGCGGCGAAGTGATACTCTAAATTTTTCGAAGCCTGAGTCAGGTCCAGGCCGAAAACTAAACTGAAGCAGAGGAAAAATTTCATTGTGGGCTAAGCTTCATAGCTTCCACGAATGATTGCACTGAGAAGAGTCATTTTACTGAATAACTAATTATAAAGATGCATAATGCGCCGGGGATCATATTTTAAAATTTAGGTATATCGAATTTATGCAGTGCAACCATAAATAACAATGAAAACAACAGTGAATGAAAGGAAGGCAGTGATCATGGAAAAAAACATGAAACCAAAATCAGAAAACTCATCGGACCTCAAAAGCAGAGCCGATCATATTATTTCTCGCTTGAGTTTGAAAGAAAAGATAGGACAGATGATGATGGTGGGTTTTTACGGTGAGGAGATAACTCCCGAGCTGGAAGAGATGATATCTGAATACAGACCCGGAGGTATTATCTATTTTGCCCGCAATCTAAAAAATCCCCGCCAGGTATTTAAGCTTTCCCGCAATCTCCAGGAGCTGTCCTGTAACACCATCGGACTTCCCCTTCTGATTGCGGCAGATGAAGAGGGCGGTATTGTTACCCGGGTTCCGGGCATGACACATTATCCCGGAGCCATGAGCTGGGGAGCTGCAGATGATACTAAAGCTCTTAAGGAGATGGCAGCGGCCAAGGCCCGGGAGCTTCGCTATCTGGGAGTAAATTTCAATCTCGCTCCTGTTCTGGATGTTAACAACAATCCCCAAAATCCCATCATTGGAGTCAGGGCAGCCGGGGGCGATCCCGAAAAAGTGGCAGAGCTGGGCCGGGTTTACATAGAGGGATTACAGGAAAAAGAAATTGCTGCCTGCGGCAAACATTTTCCCGGGCACGGAGATACTGAAGTTGATTCTCATCACGATCTGCCGGTGATAGAGCATGACCGCGAAAGGCTTGAGCGGGTGGAGCTTGCTCCTTTCAGAGCTGCTATAGAGGCGGGTGTGGAGAGCATTATGATGGCCCATATTGCCTTTCCAGCACTTACGGGAAGCCGAAAGGAGCCAGCTACCCTTTCATCCAAAGTTGTTTATGAGCTTTTGCGGGAGGAGCTCAATTTTTCCGGCATCATAATTACTGATTGTCTGGAAATGGAGGGGATCAGAGGGGTAACCGGAACTGCTGAGGGGGCTGTCCGGGCTGTTGCAGCCGGCTGCGATATAGCGCTTATCTCCCACAGCCGCTCGCTGCAGATTAAGGCATTTAAAAAACTGGAGGAGGCTGTGAAGGAGGGGAGGATTTCCCGGAAGAGAATTGATCGCTCGGTAAGGAGGATAATTCAGCTGAAGCTTAAAATTTCGCAGGGAGATTTTATGGATAGTTTTGCAGCTGAGAAATCTTTTTCTCAAGAAAAGTTTACCTCTTTAAAAAACCGGGGCAAAAGAGCAGCTGAGAAAATTGCCCGCCATGCCATCACCAGGCTGCCCGGTTCCCGGCGATATCTGCCTTTTAACCCCGATGAGTTACCCCAGCTCTGGCTTATCGATATGAGGGCTGAGGAAGGAAAGACAGCGGTGGAGAGCGGACAGAGGAACAGAGAGTTTGAGGATTTAGATACAGATATAGAGATACTTGCCCGGAAATTGGCGGAAAATGATTTTGATCCCAGAATACTAAGATCCCCGGGGCAGAAAAAAATAGATGAACTGGTATTCTCCGCCCGCAAAAATTTGAGTGAGGAGGGGAAAAAGCTGCCTGGAGCCGTCGTTTTTATGGAGGAACTGCAGGAAGAGCCCGGATGGTTCAATCCCCTGGTATTTATGGCGGAGTCAAAGATGCCGGCAGTTTTTGTCATCCAGCGCAGCCCCTATGGACTTGATAAATTGAAACAGGCTGAAGTGCTGATTACTTATGACAGCAGCCCCATGCACATCTCTTCCATCTTCGAAATATTAACCGGCGAAGATGAACCGGCTGGCAGCCTGCCGGTCAGTCTGCCCGGGAAAGATTGAATATGATAGCAGGTGTGGATCTGGGGGCAAGTAAAATTAGCTGCTGTATTTTTTCTAAAAGCGGTCATCTTGAGAGCAGAGTCCGGGGGAGAGGTTTCAATGTTTTATCAGCAGGTCCTGAAAAGTCGGCGGAGGCTGTGGAAAAGATCCTGCAAAAAACAGTTTCCGGGGGGGAAAATTTTAACCTCTCGATACTGGGAGTGGGGGCGGCTGGCTGCGGCCGCAAAAAGCAGGCAGAACAGCTTAAAAGCCGGCTTAATCAGACTGAACTGGCGCGAGAAGTCCATGTGCTTGATGATGGAAGGGCAGCTGTTCTGGCGGCCTGGCCCCGAGGAGCCGGCGCTGTAGGATTGGCGGGAACGGGCAGTATAGCCTATGCCCGCAGTCGGCAGGGCGAAATTTTTCGCAGCGGAGGAGCCGGTCCTCTGCTGGGTGATGAAGGGGGAGGCTGCCGGATGGTGCTGGAAGCTATTGGCCTGGCACTCAAGATAAAGCATCGCCGGGATGAGGATGCGATGCTGGACTGGATCCTCGATGAGTTAGAACTGGAAGATACAGAAGCGCTCTTTTCTCTTGTCTACTCTCATCCTCTGCCGAGAAGAGAGCTTGCCACCGCAGCTCCAGCCCTGCTCAAGAGAGCTAAAGAGGGAAGACAGCCTGAAAAAAGCCTTGTTAAGGAGCAGGTTAGGGAATTTGGTTTCGATATAATTGCGGTGCTTGCAAAGCTCAAACCCTCCGGGCGGCGGGCAGCTATTTCCGGCGGTTTGTCTCACAGCGATTATTACACTTTCCTCCTGGGAGGGTTTTTGGAAAAACATGAGAATGTCATTGAATATGAGGTGAGCCCGGATCTCAACCAGTGTTTTGGAGCAGCACTGTATGCAATGAAGAAATCAGAGCAGTTTTCCAGCCGGGAAGTGGGAAAATTTTTAGGGGATTAAATTTTGGCCGTTTTTTTAATGTGGAGGTGATTATGATCTCAGGAAAACTTCGAATAAAGAGCTACAAACAGGACCTTAATCCCTCTCAGCGGCGGGTGGCCGATTATGTGCTGGATAATCCGGAGGAGGTGGTGTATTCCTCCATAACGGTTCTGGCAGAAAAAGCAGATGTGAGTGAGGCGACTGTGGTTAAATTCTGTCAGAATATCGGTTTGAGCGGTTTTCAGGAGCTTAAAATTATCCTGGCCCGTGAGGATGGGGAGGGAGCGGAAAAAGAGGATAAAATTTATGGCGAGATAAAGCCCCGGGACGACACCGAGGAGGTCAAAAACAAACTTTTTCAGCTTCACCAGGAATCCCTTCAAAACACCGGTCAGCTGCTAGAGGAGGAAAAAATTGATCTTGCCGCAAAATCTTTGCTTGAGGCAGAGGGGCGCTACTTTTTTGGTTATGGGGCTTCGGCGCTGGTGGCCAGAGATGCTGAGCTAAAATTTAGAAGAATTGCTCTTCCTGCTGCTGCCGCCACCGATGTGCACGAACAAAAAATGCTCTCAGCAAATTTGAGCGAAGAGGATGTGACAGTGGCGATATCAAATTCCGGCCGAACCAGAGAAATTCTGGAGGTCGTGAACGTGCTTGAGGAGATGGATTCAAAGCTTATTGCTATCACATCACAGGCGGGCTCACCTCTGGCGGAAAGGGCTGATATACTGCTTATAAATTTTTCTCAGGAGACCCCTTTCAGAGGTGGAGCTATGGCATCCCGGCTCGCTCAGCTATCCATTATTGATATGCTTTTTTTAAGGACGGCTCTTTACCGTTATGAGGATACAAATGAGGCACTTCGACGAACGAGAGAGGCCATTAAATCGAGCAAAATTGACCTCTATTGAAATTTAAGACATATTGCCTGTAAACTGATAACTGATTACCTCTTATTATAGGAAGCTATGAGGCGGAGGGATACTCGAAATTTTTCGAAGAACCAATTGGCTTCATGTCCTATCGAAGAAGTTTTGTTATATCGAAGAAGTTTTGTATTTTAGAAAGGAGCATAGTATGGAGGAAATCAGCCTTCTGTCCCAAAAAGGAACAGTGAGAATAGATTCTCTTCTGGAGGAAGCTCTGGAAAAAGAGGTCTTTCCGGGCGCTGCCCTGGGTGTATTTTTCAGGGGGAAACCGATTGTTATCCGCTGCCGGGGATATTTGAGTGCCGATAAAGAGAGGAGCGTTTCTCCTCAAACTGTATACGATCTTGCTTCTTTAACCAAGGTACTTGCTACCGCGCCTGCTGTTATGCAGCTGGTGGAGAGGGGCAGAATAAATCTCAATGACAGTATAAGAGAATATTTTCCGGCGGCAGGGATGGAATACGGCAGAATAAAAATCGAACATCTGCTTGCTCACACCTCCGGACTGCCTGCAATTGTGAAGTTGTGGAAGGAAATTTCCAGCGAAGAAAATTTTCGGAGAGAGGAAGCCCTTTCATTTTTACTAAATTTGAATCCTCAGCGGCCTCCGGGGGTTAAAGTTATCTACAGCGATCCCAACTTTTTGCTTCTGGCCTATTTAATTGAGAGGGTTAGTGGCCTGTCCTTTGCCGAATATATTCGAAAAAATATCATATCTCACCTGAATCTTTCAAGGACCGACTTTAATCCCCTAAAGCCTCCTTTGCAGATGAGTCGGGAGAAAATTGCTCCCACGGAATACTGCTCATGGCGGGAACGCCGGCCGCGAGGAGAGGTTCATGATGAAAACTGCTATTTTCTGGGAGGAGCAAGCGGTCAGGCCGGTCTCTTTTCCTGCCTGGAGGATCTTCATACTCTTGCTGAGGCTCTCACACCGGAAAAATCGAAAGATGGCGATATCCTCTCACCGGCCAGTCTCTCTTTAATGACCGGCGATAGGACGGGAGACGGGTTAAAGGCACGGGGATTGGGCTGGGATATATCTGATGGGCTTAACAGCTCAGCCGGTGTTTATTTTGGAAGCAGCAGCATAGGACATACAGGATTTACCGGTACATCTCTCTGGCATGATCCTGAAAGAGAGTTAACAGTGATTCTTTTGAGCAACAGAGTGTATTATGGCCGGGAAAATAAGCAGATTATATCTCTCAGGCCGCGGCTGCACAACTTGATTGCAGCGGAAGTGAGCCGGAAAAATACTTTTTGCTTTGAAAGCGGAGGATCGAGATGATGGATAATCAGGATATATTTAATCGAGGGGCGTTTAAACATGGATGCACGGCTGCCGGCCTTATGTCCGGGACCTCCATGGATGGCGTCGATGCAATCATCATTGATATATGGGAGAAAGAGGAGAATAGCAATGATGTAAATCATCCCCGGAAAGTTCTATCAGTTAAAAAACATGCCTTTAACTGCCGGGCCTATCCCCTCCATCTGAAAGAGAGATTGATGAATCTGGCGGAGGGAGGTTTAGAGGGCGGCTGCGCGCGGGAGATATCTCACTTAAAGAGACGGCTGGGAAAATTTTATTGGAACTGCCTTGAGGAGCTTATGTCAAAAACTGATATTGATAGTGAGGATGTTGATCTTGTCGGCAGCCACGGACAGACCGTCTATCACAGTCCTGGAGAGAGTGTGCATACTCTGCAGCTGGATTGTCCATCCATACTGGTGGAAAATAGCGGTATACCTGCTGTAAGCAATTTTCGTCAGCGCGATATTGCCGCCGGCGGAGAGGGAGCTCCTCTCGTTCCTTTGATCGATTATCTCCTCTATCGTCGCGAGGACCGTCACAGATTTATGCTGAATATTGGCGGCATAGCGAATTATACATTTCTGCCGGCTGCATGCAGCCGCTCAGGAGTAAGAGGCAGCGATACAGGTCCCGGCAATATGTTAATTGATGCGGCGGTTAGACGGATCACCGGTGGAGTTAGAGATTTCGATCCCGGTGGGGAAATGGCTGCCGGTGGTCGGGTTAGCGAGGAGGGAATAAAATATTTATTTTCTCATGATTTTTTTCAGCGTCCTCTGTCTCGCTCCACCGGGCGCAGTGATTTTGACAGCAAATTTTTAAATGAATTCTGGAAATTCTCCCGGAGAAATAGTCTGAGCGAGGAGGATATTCTGGCAACCCTGACGGCATTTACTGCCCGAAGTGCTGCGAAGGCAGTAACCCAGCAATTTAAGAAGTATATTGACAGGGAGGGGAATCCGGTAGGATGCGGAAATGAGGACTGCCGGGATGATAAAAGGGATGAGATATCCAGGGGTAAAAAGAAGGAATCCAGTATTAAACCTGAGATTGAGGTAATTGTCAGCGGCGGAGGCATACATAACAGGGAATTGATGAGAAAGCTGGAATCTGAGGTTGATGAGGCATGCGGACCTCCAGTAGAGGTTTTGAAATTTGCCGAAGCTAAAGAAAAACACAGGGGAGAATTTCCCCCGCTCGGTGCCGACGAAAAGGAAGCGGCAGCTTTTGCCATGCTTGCCTGGCTCACCAGCAGAGGAGAGTCGGGAAACCTGCCGGCGGTTACAGGGGCTGAAAGAGAGGTAGTGCTGGGAAATATTACTCCTGTTGATTCGTAAAATTTAAAATGGTAAAATCAAGTCAATGATTGCTGTGAATGAAATCGATATGGTCCAAAATTACCTGAGGAGAATAAATAATGAAAATTATTCGATCAATTTTTATACCACTGATTTTTGCTCTTGTTTTTTGTTTTTTTACCGTCTCGACAGCTATTCATGCAGGTGCTGCAGAGGAAAAACCTCTGTACCGGGGAGAATTAAATGATTTGAGCATTCAATTTTATGAGCAGGGGGATGTTGATCATGTTCTGGAAGAGCTATCCCGGCGCGAGAGGGAGCTTGATGAAGGCGGGGAAAGCTTTGAAGGTCTGGTGGCTCTGGCTGAAATAGAAGTTTTTCGCGGTGAAATCAAGGAGGTCAGAGATGCTGACTCTCCCCGGGATAATTTCGAAAGGGCCTACGAGCTTGCTGAGAAGGCGCTGGATAAAAAGGAGACGGGTCGTGCTGCCCGCCTGGCTGTTGAATCTTTGAGTCAGCTATTTGATTACAGAGGCACCTTTTTCATAATAAGAAATGCGGGTCAGGCTGAGGATTACCTGGAAAAGATGGAGGAGCTATCCGGCGATAGATGGATGTCTGAGCTGGTTATGGCCAGCTTTCTTTTAAGCGCCCCCGAGAGAGTGGGAGGAGATAGAGATAGAGGTCGAAAGATTTTACAGCAAATAAAGGAGGCAGGACACCCCGTTTTAAATCTCGCCGCTTTAAATGTTCTGGCGGGAAAATATGAAGAGGACGGTGAAGAGGATAAGGTAGAAGAGCTCAGACTTGAAGCTCTGGATATATATCCTGAAAGTCCCTGGCTTGATAAATTTCCTCTGCGCTGAGTATCTTTAAGGAAAATATAATTTGAGACTTTTCATAACTTTTTTGGGCCGAAAACTAAACTGAAGCAGAGGAAAAATTTCATTGTGAGC
>CAZVZM010000033.1:0-21172 GCA_964630835.1 uncultured Halanaerobiaceae bacterium | reverse complement strand
CAGCTAAGCAATCTGCAGATACGAGAAAGCTCCGAATTTCATTTAAGAGTAACTCTGCCTGCTGAATCAATTAATAGGGAAACTCCTGAAATTCTGTGGCCTGTTCCATCTCATATTCGCCATTGACCTCCACAACTCTATTTACAGCCAGATGGGTCACACCATCTCTGACACCCGGCTCGTAAGAAATTTCTTTGGCCATGCCCTCGGTAAATTTCAGCTGGTTCATGGCTTCAATGTAGTTGTCCCAGGTCAGGTCTCCCTCAACTTCTCTCAGACCGGCAACAAAGGTTTCTCCCGCAACCCAGCCGGCCATAGTATAGGAAGTTATCACCCCGTCGGGATAATACTCGCTCATGGCTTCCATGAGGGGCTGCATGGACTCATCATCTACCTCGAGCCAGCCCATTAAATGCAGATTTTCAATAACATTTGGAGCAGCTTCCGCAGGTTGGATAGTATCTATGAAGGATGGATCAGCATTGGAGTAGGTGGTGAGCATGGGCATATCCAGGCCGAAATCCTCGGCAGTTCTTACTATCAAAGAAGCTGTCTCCGCAAGCCCGTAAATGATAAGCAGATCAGGATCTTCCATAATAACCTGCTGTATCTGAGAGGTGAAATCAGTGGTGTCGAGTCCATAAGATATGGCAGCATCCTCACCTAACATATCCTCTCTGCCCATTTTTTCCAGACCTATTTCTATGCCCTCCAGACCGTCAATACCCACTTCGTCTGTCTGATAGAGAACTGCGATGCTGTCCGCCTCAAAGTATTCATCCGCGTAATAGGCTTTAATCTGGCCCTCATATTTGTAGGTGGGCTGAACCGGAAAGAAATTTTCGCCCAGCTCTGTCAGCTCAGCCGCTCCCGAGCCAAAATAGACGGAAGGAATACCTGCTTCTCCCACAATCTCGGCTGAGGCTGTTATACCGGGAGTGCCCAGCTGCCCGACTAAAGAGAAGACTTCCTCATCATGAACTAACTCCTGCACATAATCTCTGGCCTGTGCGGGATCAAATTCATCATCCCGGGTTATAAGTTCAATTTCCCTGCCCTGTACGCCCCCCTCTTCATTGACAGTGTTGAAATAGGCATTCATACCCTGATAGTAGGGAACACCTATCATGGCAAAAGGACCGGATTGAGCGCCCACAGATCCTATCTTAACAGTGTCCTCGGTGACTCCCTGTTCTGCAGCCATCAGGCTGCCGTTAAGGGCAAATGCGGCAACAAAGGCAAAAATCACGAACATAATTCCAGCTTTTTTAAACATTTAATTTTCCCCCTTAAAATTTTGAGATTATTGAGTCTTTTTTAGAATAATTATTCTGCTGCTAACTGCCTCCCAGATAAGCTTCCTGAACTATGTCCTTTTCAGCCAGCTCCTCAGCGCCACCTTCTTCCACAATATTTCCAGTCTCCATAACGTAAGCCCTGTCTGCAAGCCCGAGTGCCATCGTAGCATTCTGCTCCACCAGAAAAATAGTTGTGCCATCTTCATTGATCTTTTCTATGATTTCGAAAATATCCTCCACTATCAGCGGTGCCAGTCCCAGAGAAGGTTCATCTAAAAGCATCAAATCCGGTTCGGCCATAAGCCCACGGGCAATGGCCAGCATCTGCTGTTCTCCCCCGGAAAGTGTACCACCTTTCTGGCTCTCTCTATCCGCCAGAACGGGAAAATAAGAGTAGATCTCATCCAGTTTATCCTCCCAGCTGCTCCTTCTGGGGCTGGAATAGCTGCCTGCCTGCAAATTTTCTTTCACGGTAAGATCGGGAAATATCCTCCTTCCCTCCGGGACCATGGTGATACCCCTGCCAACTATCTCCTCAGGCTCCAGATTGAGCAGGTTTTCCTCTTCCAGAAAAACCTCTCCGGTATCGGGAGGCAGAAGACCGGTAATTACTTTCAATGTTGTAGACTTTCCGGCACCGTTGGCTCCCAGCATGGCCACAATTTCTCCTTCACTGACATCAAGGGAGACATTCTCCAGGGCCATTATACTACCGTAGGAGGCTGAAATTCCCTCAAGACTCAACAATGTCTGCACAGATTACTCCTCCTCTTTGCCCAGATAGGCTTCCTGCACGGACCTGCTGCTCTGGATTTCTTCCGGTGTTCCAATTTCAATCGCCCGGCCGAAGTTTATGGCACAGATTCTCTCACAAATTTCCATGACCAGATCCATATCGTGCTCCACCACAAAAAGAGTTAGAGAAAATTCTTCGCGTATCTGTCGCAATCTTTCCGCCAGCTTCCCGGTTTCAGAAGTGTTAAGACCGGCAGCAGGCTCATCGAGAAGGATTATCTGAGGATCGGACATGAGAATTCTGGCCAGCTCTAAAAGTTTTTGATCCCCGTAAGGAAGCGACCCCGCCCTTTTAGCCCGATGTGAAAGCAGGTCAAAAAAGTCAAGCATTTCGAGAGCTTTTTTTTCGGCTTTATCTTCCTTTCTAAAAAAACCGGGCAGCCTCAAAATTTCCTGCAGAATCCCGGTCCCCAGATTTACATGCTGCCCCACCAGCAAATTTTCCAGAACAGTGAGGTTATCAAATAGCTCCAGATTTTGAAATGTGCGGGCTATACCTCTCTCTATAACCTGATGGGCTTTCAGGTCGAGTAAATTGACTGCCTCATCTTCGGTTTTGTAAATAACCTCTCCTCTATCAGGTTCGTAAAAGCGGGTTATTATATTAAAAACTGTCGTCTTGCCCGCGCCGTTAGGACCGATCAGGCCATATATTTCATTTTCTTGCAGAGAAAAACTAAGCTCATCCACGGCAGTCAGGCCGCCAAAAGTTTTTACCAGATTATTCACTTCAAGAATGTCCATGGCCGTCTTCCTCCAGACCTTTGTGCCGCTGTTCTATTTCCACCTGTCGGCGCAACAGCGGTTGAATTAATTTCAGATCCAGCCAGTTGTAAATTCCCATGGGCATAAACTTGATCACAAGGATCATCGCCAGCCCTGTAAGTATAAAATTAATATTGGTTATTCCCCTCAACAGAGGAACATTTCTGCTTATCTGAGGGATCAGGACCAGAAATGCAGCTCCAAACATGCTTCCGGGAATGGAAGCCAGGCCGCCTATAACCACCATAGCCAGCATATCCAGAGAGAGCTCCACTCCCCAGGTCTGGGGATGAACGAATCTTTCGGCATAGGCATATAGAGATCCGGCTATTCCCACGTAGAAGGAACATGCGGCGAAAGCAAGAAGCTTGTATTTCACCAGATTAATTCCCAGCGAACGAGCAGCATATTCGCTATCGCGCATGGCTTTTAAAGCTCTCCCCGTGCGCGAACGGGCAAAGTTATAGGACAATAACATAACCACAAGGAGTATCACAGAAATGAGCAGGAGAAAATGATGGGAATGAATGAAAACATAGCCGAACATCTCCGGCCGGGGGACCCTCACACCACTGAAACCGCCGGTAAAGGTGTCCCATTCCTGAAATATTTGCTGAATGGTCACTCCCAGGCCAAGAGTGGCAATAGCCAGATATAGCCTCTCAAGGCGCAGCGCCACCAGACCCAGAAGTCCTCCAAAAATCATGGGAATAAATCCCGATATAAAGAGTACCAGAATAAAATTTAAAGCATAGTGATTGGTCAGATAGGCCGTGAGATAGGCACCCAGCCCCATAAAAGCTGCATGGCCAAGAGAAATCTGACCTCCATAACCTAAAAGAAAATTAAAGCCCAGAGCAACTATCCCGAAATATATTACCCGGATCATTAAACTTATACTGCGGCTCGTAAAAAATTGAATGTGAGTGTCCAGCCAGATAATAATCATAAATAAAATAACTGCTGCAATATACTTTATATAGGGATGAGCACGCAGAAGTTTCACTGATTTCATCGTTACACCTTCTTCTGAGGTCTATCGCCAAATATGCCGTAGGGTTTAAATATCAAAACTAAGATCAAAAAACCATAAACTATTACTGTCTGCCAGTCCGTCGATATATAGAAGCCCACCAGATTATCCATAATCCCTATCACCAGGCCACCGATTACAGGGCCGATAAAGGAGGTAAATCCGCCCAGCACTGCGGCGATAAAGGATTTCAGATGCACATCGGTCATCATTCCTGTAAATACATTGGTAGTAGGAGCTATCATAAGTCCAGCAACTCCCCCCAGCACGGTGGCTGCTATCCAGGTAAAAGAGGTAACTCTTTTAGTGTTTATCCCCATCATGCGGGCCATTTCTTCATCCTGAGCTGTGGCGCGTATGGCCAGCCCCAGAAATGTGTTTCTGATCATCCAGAAGAGTCCGAGCATGAGGGCCAGAGCTATCCCTATCACGAAAAAAGAGTGGGGAGTAAATATTATACCTCCCAGCACCACTGTGCCGGATATAGCTCTCGGCATATAATGAGCCTCCGTGCCAAAAACAGCTGCTGCACTGCCGTTAACGATGAGTATCAGCCCGAAAGTAACAATCATCTTTCCCAGCAGGGAGCTGCCGCTGGTGGGACGGATAAATACCCTTTCGATAATATAACCGAAGGCAGCAGCCAGTAAGACCCCAACCACAAAGGCAGTAATATAGGGATAGGATAATTCCGCCGCCCGAGCATAGGTCCACACTGTATAGGTCATAAAGGTGCTAAACATTGCCATCTCCCCCTGGGCAAAGTTGGTCACATCGGACACCCGGTAAATAAGAACCACTCCCAGGGCGGCCAGTGCATAAAGGCTGCCGGTTTCCAATCCTCCTACTACATTCTGAATAAAAAACTGCCACTGCAATGAAATTCCTCCTCCAAAATTTTCTTCAGCCTGCAATTGTAACGATAATATATCCAGGTTTCAAAATGGTTACAAAGAAGTTACGAGAATATCTGTAACCGATTTGTAACTTCCGTATTTTAATATATAATTGTGGAAAGATATCAATAAAATTCAGAGAACAGGGAGGGAATAACTTTGAGATTTGAAGATCTGGTAGTTAAAAAGAAAGAAGTCAGCAGCGGTGAAAAAATAGCTTACCGCATGGGTGGAGGCACGGGAAAAAGACTGATTTTGATACATGGAAATATGACTTCATCAAAACACTTTGATATACTGGTCGACGAACTTCCTGATGACTTACAAATCCTGGCTCCGGACATGCGAGGCTTTGGGCTCTCCAGCTACAATCAGGAAGTGGACTCCCTGGCAGAACTTGCTTCAGAGGTCGAAGAAATTCTCGATGCCGAAAATTTTTGGCCCAATATTTTGCTGGGCTGGTCCACCGGCGGAGGCGTAGCCATGGAAATTGCCGCCGATAGAAAGGATGAGGTAGAAAAACTTATTTTGCTGGAATCCGCCAGCACCCGGGGTTATCCAACTTTTGCTAAAGATGAAAATGGTGAGCCTATACCGGGAGAGTTTCTGGAAACCAAGGAAGAGATAGCTGCGGACCCGGTGAAGACACAGCCGATAAAAAATGCCCAGGAAAATGGCAATAAAGCAGTGCTGCGTCAGGTCTGGAATGAATTGATCTATCATGAAAATAAACCTGATCCGGAGAAATACGAAGAATATCTGGATGACATACTTACCCAGCGCAATCTCGTTGATATATACTATTCCCTGGCACATTTCAATATCAGCCCGGAACACAACGGTTTAAAACCAGGCAATAACAGAGCTGCCGAAATCGAGGCTCCCACCCTGGTTCTGCGCGGTGATAGAGACCGGGTAATAACTGAGGATATGGCACAGCAGACAGCAGATGATATAGGCGAAAATGCAGAGCTAGTGCATCTGGAAGGATGCGGACACTCTCCTCTTATTGACGATATGGAACAGCTTCTTGACGTAATACTAAATTTTATCGATGAATAATACTTAAATTCTAAAACTGTTCTGGAGAAAAACTATAATGTAAAATATTCAGGAAAAATTCATCGGCTAAACTAAGCAGCATCTGAAGCTTTTTTAGCCCTATTTGTGAAAAATATATTTTGGCTTTTTGTTGCTCTAATTTTGATAAAAAGTCTATAATAAAGTATCACCTATAACCACATTATATGAGGAGGCAAAAAATGGGAGTAAGTATAATAGGCACAGGCCATACTGAGGTAGGAGAGCTGGAAGATACCGTCTATGAACTGGTGGAGAAAGCAGGCAAAGAAGCTCTGGAGGACGCAGAAATATCCGCAAAAGATATAGATGGAATCTGGGTGGGAAACTTCAGTGCAGGCAGTTTTAATAATCAGGAACATCTAGGCCCCTATACACTGGCAATAGATCCGGACCTGAGATTTACCCCTGCCACCAGAGTAGAAAACGCCTGCGCATCGGGCTCAGCAGCTATTAACGAAGCCATGAGGGCAGTGGAGTCAGGTGAGATCAATTTCGCCTTAATTCTGGGCGTGGAGAAGATGACTTCGCGGGATACAAAGGAAACAATGAAAATACTGTCCAAAGCTTCCTACTGGCCCGAAGAAGGAGCGGAAGGAATGACTTTTCCTGGATTATTTGCAGAATTTGCCAAAGGCTACAGCGAACATCACAATATAGAAATGGAAGAACTGAGGGAAGATTTTGCCCGCATAGCCGCCAAAAACCATCGCAATGCCACAGAAAATCCTCTCGCTCAGATGCCCTGGAAGTGCACAAAAGACGACATTCTCTCCCTGCCGGATGATAAAAATCCGGAGATAGCTCCTCCTCTGCGCATGTATGATTGCTCACTTGTCTCTGACGGAGCTGCAGCAGTTGTAATCACTTCAAACGAAAAAGCAAAATCCAGGGATGAGGCGGTAGAGATTTCATGCTGCATCCACAAAACTGACCATCTCGCCCTGGAAAAACGAGCAAACTATGAATTTACCGCCGGTAAAAAAGCGGTCCAGGAGGCCTATGATAAAACCGGGCTTTCTGTTGAGGATCTGGACTTTGCAGAAATACATGATTGTTTCACTATTGCAGAACTGATTAGTTATGAAACACTGGGACTGACAGAAGATGGCAGAGGAATTAAGGCTATCAGAGAAGGCTGGACGGAAACAGGTGGCAGGCTGCCGATCAATCCTTCCGGTGGGCTTAAAGCCAAAGGTCACCCAGTGGGTGCAACCGGCGTTTCCATGGCTGTGCTGTGCGCCCGACAGCTTCTGGACAATCCACTGGGAGTAAATATTTCCGGTGCAGAAATTGGAGCCAGCTATAATATTGGTGGCAGCGCCGCTTCGAACTACTTTCTTATCTATCAGCGCCAGAGTTAGTGATCCTGGAGGATTACTGAAGCTGCCGATAAAGTTTTTCGATTTCATCGCCAGGAGAAAGATTCATCTTTTCCCTAAGTATCTCACGACAGCGCCTGTAGGTTTTTATGGCCATCGAACGCCTGTTGAGCGCCAGATAACATTTCATTAAGTAATAATAACCCTTTTCCCAGCATATATCCACTTTAAGTGCCTCATTGCAGTGCTCTATGCAGCTGTCAAACTCTTCTTTTGCAAAATAATGTTCAATTATGCGATGCTGAGCGGTGAGGTATTGATGACGAAGATTTTCCCTTTCCTCTCTGACAAAATCAATGTAATCCTCTTCCTGCAGGAAATCTCCATCATAAAGGGAGACTGCCCTGAGATAGTGTTTTATAGCCTCTCCGGGCAGTTTTTCCCTCTTTCCACTGTCAATTAATTTTTCAAATTCCTCTACATCATAATAATAGCTGGAGTCCTGGTTAAAGCCATAATAGTGATTTCTTCGATTTATAAAATAGGGATCCTGACGCGGTTCTCTTTCCGGCTCCAGAGTTTTCTTTAAAGAATTTAAAGTTACCTTAAAATTTCTCCTCGCGCTTTCCAGATTTGAATCAGGCCAGAGCAATTCGCAGATTTTATCCCGGGAGATCATCTCTCCCCTGTGGACCAGAAATAACAGCAGCAACTTTTTTGCTTTTTTACGCTCCCATTCATCTTCAGTGATTTCCTCCCAGCCCCTCTTAAATCGACAGCGTCCCAGTGCTGAAATCCTCAGAGTATATCCGGGATGCCTGTCCAGCCCATTATATCCCATTTCCCCCAGCAGAGCGGTCAGGCGCTGCCTCATATTTGATTTCATTTCGATCTTTTCATCCCTGGCAGCCAGAAGAACCGGAACGATCCTATCGGGATCACGAGCCGTAAGAAAAGTTCGCATGCGTATAAGCTGCATCAGATTGTTATCATCGAGAAGGTTGAGCAGCTCATATAGAGTCATCTGCCGACGATAGGATCTATCTTTCTGGTGATGTATAATGGCCAGCCAGTAATCACATACAGCCCTGGTAAACACATCATAGGTTTTTTTGCTCACCTGACGAGCCTGCTGAAAATCCTCCCGGGCCCGGTCCAGTCTATTCTGCTGAAATCTATTAATTCCTAAAGCCGAGAGCAGCAATCCCATCAGCCATTCATCTCCCGCCTTTTCTGCAATGACCCTGCCCTCCCGGGCATACTGCTCCCCCAGATTTCTATCCCCGTAAAAAGCTTCCAGAAGTGACATACCCAGCAGAGGTTCACATTTTCCTCTGCGCAAATCTATCTCTTCAAGGATATCCATGGCATCCTGATATGAAGCTTTAACTTCTTCCTTCTCAAAATCCTCCATAAGCTGGCGGGCATGACCAATTCTCATGTGGGCCACCGCTTCAGTGAAAGGGGAGGGAAAATTTTCTGCCAGCGATAATCCTTTTTGAGCAGCATTGAGAGCCTGTTTTTCTCTCCCCAAAAATGAATTTATGAGGGAACGCAGCAGCACCGTTTCCCGATGAGAACGAGGCATACTCTGAGAAGATCCTTCCATATTCTCTTTTTCCTCCAGGGTGGAAAGTGCCTTATGCAGCCTGCCCGTCCGCAGCTGCACTCTGCTGGTGAGATTAAAATCTTTCCGGAAATTCTGGGAAATTTTTTCTGCTTCACGCCGGTAATTTTCCGCCTCTTCAAACTCCCCCTCATTTATCTTATTTTCAGCCAGCAGGCGCAGGAGTTCCGCCTCCTGCCAGCCGCTCTGCTGGCGGCGAAGTTTCTCCACCTCCTGTAGATATTCATCGGCCCGCGCCGGCTGAACCGTGTCGAGATAAACAAGGGCCATTCTCTTTAAAACTTCCAAACGAAGATTTTCAGCGGCTTCAGAGGCACCTTCTCCGGCCTCCTCCCCTTCCATTATTTGGCGGGCTTCCTCATAGAGAGCCAGAGCACCGTTAAAGTCATTTTTAGCTCGATATATATCCCCTTCATAAAGATAAAGCCGGGGGTTTTCATCGTAAATATCAGCGGGGAGCTCTTCTAAGAAATCCTGGAGAACTTCTATTTTGCCGCGCTCAAGCATATCTCCAGCAATACTCATAATTTGCTCTGCGGCTGCCGAATACGATTCAGATTTCAAATAGTGATGGACGGCTCTTTGAAGCCTTCCCATTTTCTCCATCAGCAAAGCTGCCCGAGAATGTATATCTTTGATAGAAAACTTTTCTTCAGCTCTTTTTTGCAAAAAATCCCTGAACATTTGATGATACCTGTATTGATCGGAGCCATATTTTTTTACAAACAGGCTTTTCCCTGCCATCTCCTCCAGAAATTTTTCCGCCTCGAAGCCATCTTCGGACCAGCGCTGGCAAATCTCTTCCTCAATTTCTTCCAGGATAGAAGTGCGAAAAAGAAAGTCTCTTTTCTTTTCTGAAATTTCTTCCATTACTTCTTTTGTCAGATACTCAAAAAGTATCTGCAGAGAAGCATCTTTATGAGTTTTCAAACTATCTCTATCCACTTCATTTCCACTTAACCTCCGCCCCAGCAAATCTAAAGCCATAATCCACCCTTCGGTCAGATCATATATTTTTTTTAACTTCTTATCCTCAACATTAATATCATGTCTTTGAAAAAGAAAGTCTTTTACTTCCTCCTGTTCCAGTGAAAAATCTTCATTATCAATAATATGAACTCTATTTTTCAGCTGCCAGTTTAGTATTCCGGGAAATTCCGGCTGATATCTGCCGGCAAGAATAACGTGAAAACCAGGAGGAAGGTGTGTAATAAAATAGTTCAGAAGAGAAACCACATTGCTGTCATAAATATGGTGAATATCATCTAGAACGAGATAATAATCCTCTTTCAGTCCCTGCAGCAGCTCGTTGAGAAAAATATCCAGCACAGGCATAAACTGCCCGGGATCTTCACCTTCATTTTTTAAATGTTCGAGGGATTTAGAGCCCAGATCGCGCCGGGAATAGTTCACCGCCGAGATGAGGTTTTGTATAAAAACCCCGGGATCATCATCGAATTCATTGAGAGTATACCAGGCATAATTATCATAATTTTTAAAATAAGATGCCAGAAGGGTTGTTTTGCCGCAGCCGGGACCTGCAGAAATCATGGTAAGAGGATATTCCTTTACTCTGGACATCTGTTTTTTTAATCCTCCCTTAATCCACTCATCTTTCTGGAGCCTGGGAGGTATAAATCTCGTCCTCAAAATCGTATCCGGCACATTTTCACCTCACTCAAATTATGATGGCCTGCGGATAAAATATTTTCGAAAGGTCATCATAAAATAGTTTCTCCCTGAGCTTCGCTCAACCCGGCACATCCTGAGCCGGAGACACAATTTTCCAGTCATGGACCTGACTCAAGCTTCGAAAAATTTCGAGTATCACTTCGCCTCGTATCTTCTAAAATCAGGACTTACATAAAAGAATTCAAACAAAGTTCAAAGTATAACCACTGATAATAACAGGTGTTTAATAACCTCATAAAATAAATTCTACAGTTCCGCCCTCATACCCTTTTTTAGTAATTTTCAAAATATTATTCTTAACTTTTCAGTTTTTTTAAAACCTTGTTCTGGCCTTGTCCTGAGGTGGACAGTATGATAAAATATTAAATGAGGTGCCGAAGTGGCGGAACTGGCAGACGCGCCGGATTCAAAATCCGGTGGGCGTTTAGCTCGTGTGGGTTCGAATCCCACCTTCGGCACCACTATTATATCAATAATAAGGCCACTTCAAAGGAAGTGGCTTTTTTTATTTTTTTAAGATATTCCCTTCTGATGTTATCTTTACTCCCGTGGCTTAAGAAAGTCTGTAAGCAAGCTAAAGACCATATGAAGAGTTCTTTTTGCCATCATAGGCTAAAACCTATTTTATCTCCCAGTGATGATACGCTTCTAAAATATCGCTGCGGGTAAGGATGCCCACTATTTCTTCATCATCATCATGTTCCACTACCGGTATCATGGTTATCTCGTACTTGTCTATGAGGTTAAGGGTGTCGAGCAGGCTATCACTTTTTACCACAGTTGGTGGCGGTGTATAGGCAAGCTCCTTAACCTTTCTGTCAAGCTCTCCCCCTTTTGCAATGTATTCCATTGTATAACTATATCCCAGCAGGCCCACCAGTTTGTCACTATCTTCATCCAGCACCGGCATGTAATTATACAGGGTGTTCTGAAACATGTCTCTGGCTTCCCTAACCGGAGTGTTCACATTAACCGTTACAAGATCCGTGCTCATAACCTCAGAGGCCGGGATATCCCCAAGCACATTTCTCCCTTCTATAGTATCCACATCAAGCCCTCTGAGAACAAGCTTGGTGGTATAGATATTTCTTCTCTGCCACCAGCGGGTAAAGAGCGAACTGAACTTGCAGGCAAACATCATTGGCAAAATAATCAGGGGATCATGAGTCATCTCAAAAAGAATAATTATAGCTGTAAGGGGAGCATGGGTGGCTCCGGCAAAAACAGTTCCCATGCCCACCATTGCATATGAACCTGCCTCAGCGGTGATGGCAGGGAAAGCCATATTTACAAGATCACCATAAGCACTGCCCATCATAGCGCCAATAAATAGGGCGGGAGCAAAAATGCCTCCAGAACCACCACTGCCCAGGGTAAACAGGGTAGCCAGGATTTTAGCTGCCATCAACATAGCCGCAATCTGAAAGGTAAGCCTTCCATGGAGAGCGTCCTCCATCACAGGATAACCGGTAGCCTGAATCTCGGGAAGATAAAGAGCAAGCGCGCCCAAACACAGGCCTCCCAGAGAAGCCTTTAAGGCCGTTGGCATGGGGATATTTTCAAATAGATGCTCCATTTTATAGAGTGAGTTGCCGTAGATTAAGGCAACTGCGCCACCTACAATACCCAGCCCCAGATAGAGAAACAACTCAGAATAACTAACAAGCTGATGTTCGGGTATGTGAAAAACAGGATCAGCTTCTCCAAACAAAATATTAGCCACCGCAGTACCCACTACTGCGGCAACAACCAGGGGAGAAAAATCTTCCATCTCAAACTTTCTTAACAACACCTCCATGCTAAAAACAACCCCGGCCAGAGGAGCGTTGAAAGTTCCGGCGATACCTGCGGCTGCCCCCGCCCCAAGAAGAGTTTTAATCTTATCGGGGGGCAATTCAAAATACTCCCCCAGAGAAGAACCGAAGGAAGCTCCAATTTGAACGATAGGCCCCTCTCTTCCCGCTGCTCCGCCCGAACCAATACATACTGCAGATATTAGAGCTTTGAGGGGAGCAACGCGAAATCTAATCTCTCCTGCCTTTAAAACCAGGGCTTCCATAACTTCTGGCACCCCATGTCCTTTTGCTTCCTGGACAATATATGTAACCATAGGCCCCACGAATAATCCGCCCAGGGCAGGTGCTACAAGGCGATAATACCAGGGCAGGGCTCTTACATGGTCCAGAAAAACATTGGTAGAAGTAGCTCCGTAAAATATGTATTTAAACAAAAGTATGAGATAGTAGAAGGCCACTGCTCCCAAACCACCAATAATTCCCACAGCTACAGCCAGCACGACCATACGAGGCATATATGGTGTTCTGAAGTAACTTTCAAAATCCTCCAGGCTGGATTTAATTTTGTCTCTCCAAAATTTGTTCTTATCGTTAGATTTAGAGTCCATGTTTTTAATCCACTCCATTAATTTCTGGCCAGTAAAAAATTAAATAAATGGTTTTTCTTCACATCAGTCGATAAGTTTTGTTTGATTGTTCTTCCCTTAAGCTCATTCCAGGAAGCTAAAAAACTCCTTAAAATTTATAGCTTTCCCTAAAAATGTTAAAAAGCTATAACTTTCCAGCATAAATAGCATCTTTTTACAACAAAAACAAAATAAATTTAATTTCAGGTTGTTTTAATCGGAGTTGTATCTGAAAATTTTCTTGAGTTTGATATCAAGTCTCTTTAAAGTTATCATATATACTGGATCTATTCAATGAAAAATTCATGATAAAATAAAAATATGTCTGGAAAGCGCATCATTTAAAATCATATTATAATTTATAACGAGGAGGCCAAAGTATGAAAGTAAGATGGCTGGGAGAAGCCTGCGTGGAGATTTCGGGAGAAAAAGATTTATTGATAGACCCCAATTACACAGAGGAGCCAAAAATCGCCCCAGAAATAATACTTATAACCCATGAGCATGATGATCACATCGATCCAAATAAAATTGCCAGTTATAATGATGCCGAAATCCACGCTCCTGAAACAGTGCTGGAAAAATTCGATCTTGAAGGCAGTATTGCAGAGCCAGGAAAAACAATTGCCGATGATATCCGGGTTTACTCATGTGATTGTTATGGCGCGGAAGAAGCAGTCTCCTATTATTACGCCGGAATGCTCCATACGGCCGATACCGCTTCTTTTCCTCAAGTTGAAGATAATATAAAACTTCTATTTACCGCCTGTTTTTCTGACTTCTACGATGACTACATTGAGGGTGCAGAGAGACTTGAACCAGATCTGATTATACCATATCATTACGATCCCCGGGACGAAGATGAACATGAGGAAGCCGCAGGTCTTGTTGAACTCTTTAAAGAAGCTGATTTTAAAGCCAGGATAATCTCTCCGGGGAAAGATTTGCGTATTTAACAGGAAGTAACCTTAGATCTAAAAAAAATAAACCGCCCGGTCAGCTTTAATTTTGATCCGGGCGGCATTATAATTTTCTGGCATTTTAAATCGGGAAGAAAATCGGCACTAAAGCAAGGACTATTGCAGGAGTTATAATTTAAATTTTATTATGTTAAATCTTCCCTGTAAAATTCACTGTAAAGTCCAATTTAGTTGTATTTTAGTTGTACTATTTTTAACCAGGAAAAAGGATCAGCTGAGTTCCTCTCTTGCCTCCTCTAGAACTTCCACTGCTTTCTCAACGTGTTCTGGCCGCGAAGTTTTTGCCCCCTTAAAATTGCGATCTTCTTTAAGGTCTTCAACTCCAAAGCCATCCTGATCATGTGCAACCATCATAGTAGATCCTATCTGGCGATCTATAACCAAAAACCATTCTTTAATCAAATCGTGTCCCGAGGGAAGATAGACAAATTCAATATTTTCATGGCCGGGCAGATCATCATCCTTTTCTCCAAAAAGATAAATCTGCTCAACATTATCTGCAATATCGAGATACCGATCCCATATATCCCGGGCCCGCGAAACTTTCTGAAAACCTGCATATACGACTGCATCTGTAGACTCCCTCAAAAGAACTTTTTCCATAAGATAACACATTCTTTCCAGAGAGGGCACTTCCCCGGTAAATTTCAGTGACATGCTGTTCAATTTCTCTTCATCTGCATCGCTCCCCAGATCTTCCACACTACCATCCACTGCTCCAAAAATTTCCTCATAGAGTGAAATATTTTTCATCCTTATCAGCTCCTTTGCATAGATTTATATGTTTTAGATTCTTTTATCCTTCTGTAAACCGGCAAAAATAACAGGCTTACTGCTGTCGCCTTGAGCAGATTGAAAGGAACAATCACAAAAATTAAATAGGTTGCGGGACTTTCAACATGGGGGTTTACCTCCCGGGCTGCTGTGAGGATTTCTTCAAGAGGCAGATTAAGAACCCTTTCATAGAGAGGTATTATTAAATATAGGTTTGTCATTACCGCCATAAAAACCATTACAAGAGAACCTACAATAAGACCTGGAACAGCTCTCTGCCAGCGCAGATATAGATAACTGGCAGAAAGTACCAGGCTGCCGCTTATAATGAAATTGGCCAGCTCACCTACTCCCATCGTTGCAGATATAGCCAGATGAAGGAAGTTGCGTATCGCCACCACCATCAATCCCGGGCCAGGCCCCAGAGAAAAACCCACAAGGAGAGCTGGAATATCACTGAAATCCAGTCTGAGAAATGGAGGAAATACAGGCAGGGCAAACTCAAATATCATTATTACAAAGGACAGAGCTCCAGCCACAGCAATAGTTACGGTGGTATTATATCTATTACTCACCTTATATCCTCTCCTGTCTTCTCAAAAAATACATTTTTTCTCCAAAACAGTTATCGACATTCTTATCGCCATCAGCTGATAGATTTGCTCAAATACGATATATAATTGCTTTGCATAAAGTCGAGACCACTGAAATTCCGGAAATAGGATCACCGTCATACCAGGCATTTTGTCAATCAAATTTCCGGTAAAATGACTTTTTTTAATGCAATCATACATAATGCTCATAATTCAAGTATAAGTAGTTAAGCAGTTTTTTTCTACCTGAGAATCATACTACCTTATATAAATTTCGGGCTCAGTAAAAAAATTTACATCTTTTATAAATAACCGAGCCGTATTTATTCTGCGCTAAAATAAAATAATTAAACCCGGCATAATAATAGCCGGGTAATGCTTGAGCTCAAAATATAAATCTTAGATCAGGACAGTTTATTCTGCACCAAATAATTCATCATAATCCCTGCAGGCTGCTTCAATAATTTCACCGGCTTTATCACGCTCATAAATGGTCTCAACGGTGCATTTGGGTTCTGCATCATCCGGACCTGTTTTGTAGCTTAAAAAATAGTGTTTTATCCGGGTGACTATTCCTTCGGGAAGATCCGAAAGGCAGCTATAACGTGAGTATACAGCGTCATCTTCTAGAACAGCGATGATTTTATCATCGGCCTCTCCTCTATCCAGCAGTCCAAGGCCTCCCAGAGGTCTGGCAGTCAGAAGGATATCTCCGTGGGGAATTATTTTTTCTGTAAGAACCATTATATCGAGGGGATCTTTATCACCTTTGAGCCCGGGGCTATCAATATCTTCACCCATTATCCGGGATACTCTTTTTCCGCAGTATGTTTTCGGAATCATACCATAGGGAGCAGGTGAATAGCTGGAAAACCGCTGCGGTCTATCCACTTTTAAAAGACCACTTTCCTTATCAAGCTCATATTTGATGCCATCCTGCGGCACAAGCTCAACATAAACATTTACCTTTTCGGGAGGATTGGGACCAACCTTTACACCATGCCAGGGGTGAGCCAGATTTCTGTTGATATTTTTCAAAACAATTTCTCCTTTCTTTTATAAAAATATTATCAAGAGCAGTATTCCCAGCATCCAGCAGTAATAGGCAAAGGCATAAAGACGCCGGCGATCTACAATTTCCTGCAAAAGTTTAATGGCTGCAAAACCGGAGATAACAGCAGATAGCGTGCCCGCAATTATCATACCGGCCGTTACATCACCAAATCCCTCCTGATATATAGTGAAAGCTTCCAGCATGGAAGCGGCAAAAACTACGGGTATGGACATTAAAAAAGAGTATTTTACAGCCAGCTGCCGATCAAGTCCGCTGAAAAGTCCCGACACGATGGTCATGCCAGAACGCGATAGCCCCGGGAAAAGAGCCGCCGCCTGGGCAAAACCCACAAATGCGGCATCTTTAAGTTTCATCTTCTTCAATGGACGGCCATGACGATCTGCCATTCGGGATGCATAAAGAACTATACCCGTTATTAGCAGCATAAAACCTACAATAACAGTGGTGCCAAATACCGTATCAAAAAAGGATCTGAAAAAAAATCCAAAAAATCCGACCGGTATGATACCCAGAATGATGTATTTAAGCAGGCGAGGATATCCGGGTTTTAAAGAAAAAATCTCTCTAATGTCATGACGAAATACAAGTATTATAGCCATGAGATTTCCAAAATGCAAAAAGACACTGAGCGTCAATCTCTGTTCTATCCCTAAAAAGTGCTGCACCAGCACCAGATGACCTGAGCTGCTGACCGGCATGGGGTCAACAATTCCCTGCACAACCCCCAAAAATATTGCTTCCAGTATATCGATCAATTACTTTCACTCCTGATGATTGTGATTATTTTTCTCTGTTCGGCTGTCATTTTGGGCTCCACTGATATCATAAACGTTATCCGGATCTGCTGAGCTGCCTCGATTATCTCGATCATTAAAATCTTCATAATTATTGTATTCAAAGGTAAAAGAGCTGCTGGAAGTGTATCCTTTTTCCTTTAAGTAACCCCAGACATATTTCTCCACCAGTCTGGCGGCCATAGGACGGGAAAAAGGAAGAATAAATAAAAAACCTGTAATGTCAGTGAGCAAGCCCGGCGTAAGAAGCATTGCTCCCCCAACTAAAATCAAAATCCCTTCCAGCATATTTGTTGTGGGAAGCTCCTGATGTGCAAATTTCTGTTTGATCCGATTGAGCACTAAAAAACCCTGAAGTTTTGCAGCCGTTATACCGACCACACCTGTTCCTGCCACAATTAAAAGAGTGGGGAAAACTCCAATGCGACCACCTATCCAGATTAAAAAAGCCAGTTCGGCCATAGGTACCAGTGTGAAAAGGAGCAGAAGGCGCAAAAACATATTTTCTCCTTTCCGCAGCTATTTATCAGTAATACTGCAGCTTTCTTCTTAAAAAATACCTGTAAGCTACTCCTCCAAAGATAAATCCTCCAATGTGGGCCCACCAGGCTATCCCTCCGGAGGTAACTCCAAACGCAAGGTTTATTGTGCCATAGTAAATTTGCGTTAAAAACCAGACAGCCATAAAGATAATTGCTGGCACCGAGATGATATATGGAAAAATGAATATCGGAATAACTGTCATTACACGGGCCAGTGGAAAAAGAAATACATAGGCTGCCATAACACCGGCAACAGCCCCGGAAGCACCAATTGTGGGCACGCTGGAAGAAAGGTTAAAAACAACGTGGACTGAAGCAGCGACCAGTCCACTGAGAAGATAAAACAAAACAAATGATAACTTTCCCATCCTGTCCTCAACATTATTGCCAAAAAGTCCGAGCATCCACATGTTACCCACCAGATGGCCCAGTCCTCCATGCAGGAACATCGAGCTTAAAGGCGTATAAAATACTTCTGCAAGTTGTTCCCTAAAATAAGCGGGCACCATGCCGTAACTATAGATGAACTCCAGAAGCTCCAGATGCTGCATTCTGGCCTGATAAAGGTACACGATTATATTGATGCCTATTATGACGGCCGTAGCCAGAGGCTTATGTCGTCGGGGCACGTTATCCTTTATCGGCAGCATAAGAAATCCCTCTTCCCATAATACGAAAACTTTCTTGCATGATACTGGAAAATGAAGCAAATCTATATTATGATTTAATTGTGGGAAATAAAAATAAAAACAAAAATGCAGAAGGAGGTAATTTAATGGTATATGAGAACGGGTTTAATATCAAGTCTGCCAGAAAAAATTTCCGCTTTGCTGTGGAGGACCTCCTGGAAGAAGCAAATTTGAAAGAAGGGGATATCGTTGTTTTAGGTTTTAGCTCCAGCGAAATTCTGGGAGAAAAAATAGGCAAAGCTTCCAGTCTGGAGGTGGCAAAATCTCTTCTGCCAGTATTTCTGGAGCTTACCGATCAGAATAACCTTTTTCCGGCTTTCCAGTGCTGTGAACATTTGAATAGGGCCCTCGTCGTCTCCAAAAAATGCTGGCAGCAGTATAACCTAAATCGTGTTACGGTGATACCGGACCCGGACGCAGGTGGTGCAATGGCTGCAGCAGCCCATGATAGTCTGAAAGAAGTAGTGGTGGTGGAGAAGCTCACGGCTGAAGCGGGTGTTGATGTGGGGGATACGTTCATAGGTATGCATCTCAGAGAAGTAGCCGTCCCGGTGAGAAGCAGAGTGGAAAAGATTGGAGAGGCACATGTTACCCTGGCCAGAACCCGGCCAAAGTTAATCGGCGGAAATAGAGCAGTTTATCCATGAATTGTAACACCCGATGAAAATTAATATAAAGTTTAATGAAAAAAATTTGGATGCGGGATGAATAAGGGAAATAAAAATGGGGTGGATGAAGGGATTTGAACCCTCGACCTCAGGATCCACAATCCTGCGCTCTAACCCCTGAGCTACATCCACCGCGTTTATATCTTATTTTATTGTATCTTTCACTTCTAAATTATAACCCGCATGCGGGTTTTTGTCAAGTGTTGATGAATTGGTGATTGTATTGAATTTTATTTGTAACATATGCGACGGTAAAATAGCGATAATATACCATCTAAAAAAATTTGCAAATAGTGGTGAAATAATTACTGTTTTAGGCTGATTGATAGATTATTCGGGGTGTTAAACGACGAATGCTTTAGGCATTATTGAACGAAGCACCTTCCCTGGCGAATGTCATTCTATCACAACTATATTTGGATGTAAAATGAGTTTTTGCTATTTTTGAATTGTATTGATTGCGTTGTTTCAGTTTTTTGTCTCAAAAACCTTTTAAATCAAACTTCCAGAAATAAATTTGCGTATCTGAAGTTATTATAAGTTTCATTGCGAGAATAAAACTGCACACTAACCCCGGAATTATGATCCAGTCCTGGTTATGATACATTTTCTGCTGTGAAAAGGGCAAAATAGTTTACCTTCGGTAAAATGCCTTAAAGGGTTTATTAATGTATTAAGTTAAAAAAATTTTTGAAGGCTTGCCTTGATTTTAAAAGATATTTTCTGCTTATATTACACTAACATCTACATTTTAGAAATAATAGTAATCAAAAGCTTCAAAAGAACTAAACCCCTGGATTTCAGAATATAAATCCAGGGGTTCATAAGCTGATATTAGATAGGGGGTAATTTCTATTTAAAATTCTATATCTTTTGTCTCATATGTTTCCTGGTCTTCAGTGTCAGTCACAGTCAGGCGAACCGCATCAGCATCATCATTCCGGATGCGCAGATTGTGTTCACCAAAAGCATCTTCACCACTTACCGAAGTGATTTCAGTATCTACTACATCATTGCCATCAAGCAGCTCACTCTTAACCTCTTCCAGTGCTCCATCTTCATGAGAAACTTCCCATTCCACATCGGCTCGATTCCAGGGACCAGTGGTGCGGGTCTTTACTTCGAATTTCTCTATCACAGGTTCAGATAACTCTTCCTCCTCTTCTTCCTCTTCAGTGGTAAAATCTTCAACATCTCCTTCGTCATCACCTGCATCATTTTTAGCTAAAGCTTTAAAATAATACTCAGTTTTCGGATCCAGTCCATCGATAGTATCTTCAAAAGTTTCTGCTTCTTCTAATGTTTGTGTTTCTGTTTCTTCCGCGTCAGTGAAATCAGAATTATCAGCCCATTTAAACCAAACTTCTGCCGAATCAGCACCTCCCAGATCCGTTAACTCTCCTTCCAAAACAGCACTGGTATCAGAAACATCTGAAGTTCCTACAGTTTCTACTTCTGGCTCACCTATTAATGTCACAACCATCGAATCGGAATCAGAAACATCTTCTTCCACATTTTCCGCAGTTAGAGTAATCTCTGCACTATCTCCAGCTTCTGCATCATCAGTAATCTCTACCTCTACTTCCACATTCTTCGATTCATCTGCATTCACAAACAATTCATCCTGAACATTTGCCACAAAATTTTCATCAATCGATTCTGCGTTTAAATCATAAGTATCATCTTTTGTTCCAGTGTTTTCAACCTCATAGGTGTAGGTATACTCGCCTGTTTCGGTTTCCTCAGCATCTTCCGGGGCTATTACATTAACTCCATATTCCTCTTCTTCCTCGTCAACATCTATTGCTTTATCAGGTCTGACCAGACCATAACCCTGGTGTTCCTCATCCATATCTAAATCTTCGGCAGTATCCTGTAGAATACCTCTAATATCTTCGTTATCTCCTAACTGAGCCTCTTTAGCATCCCATACTAAAGCAGCACTACCGGCGACGTGAGGAGCTGACATGGAAGTACCATCATACTCTTCATAATCATCATCAGGAATTGTACTCAATACATCTACACCTGGAGCTATCAGCTCCACTTCAGGTCCGGTGCTGGAAAAACTAGCTCGATTATCATTTTCATCGGAAGCAGCAACAGCTATAACCTCTTCATATGCTG
>CAZVZM010000032.1:0-21179 GCA_964630835.1 uncultured Halanaerobiaceae bacterium | reverse complement strand
CAGTTGACGGTTCAAGAGATGATGCTGACTTTGAGGCATATGAATACGTAGTAGAAGGCACGGTTATTGATTTAGAAGGCAATGAAATTGTAGGCGCCGAAATTATAGATAAAGAAGAAGATGAGACACTGGCTTCAACCAATGTAGATGGTGAGTATACAATTACCGGTCTGGAGGCAGACGAAAAATACACCTTAGAGGCAGAAAAAGATGGATACGTCTTCCAGCCAGAGGAGATCACAGTTGATGGACCAAGAGATGATGCTGACTTTGAGGCATATGAATACGTAGTTGAAGGCATGGTTCTGGATGAAGACGGTGATGGAATTTTTGCAGCTGAGATTAAAGTGAAGCATGAGAATGATGATGTTGTCATGGAAGCTTACACTGACGAAGAAGGAGAATACAAAGTTACCGGGCTGGACGTAGGTGAAGAATACACCTTAGAGGCAGAAAAAGAGGGATATGACTTCCAGCCAGAAGATATCGACGTTGACGGCCCCAGAGATGATGCTAACTTTGAAGGAGATGAAAATCAATAAAACCATCTAACCTTAAAATATAATTGAATAAATATTTATAAGCCGTCAGGAGAGTTTGATTTCCTGGCGGTTTTACTTTTTCGAATCCAATGTATATCTGGACAAAATTTTAAGATGATTTATTGAAATATTCTTTGCAAGGTTAAACTTTACCAATAATTATTTTGAATAAAGTGATTTGGTATGCTAAAATTATATTAAGTTGACCTATTTAATAAGGAGGCTGGCTAATATGATGTGGAAAGAGCAGTATCGTCTGGGGATGGAAGAGGTGGACCGCCAGCATAAGGAGCTATTTGAACGGCTTTCTTCTTTTATCCAGACTGTGCGCAGCGATGACATGGAGTGGGAGGAGAAGATTCCCGAGGTAAAAAAGACTCTCGAATTTATGCAGGAATATGTAGTCGAACATTTTGACTCAGAAGAGGAATTCCAGCAGGAGATCGAGTATCCCGGTTATGAAGAACATCATGAGATCCACGAGAGGTTTAAGAGTGAGATAGCTGATTTTGCAGACCGTTTTAAAGAGAAAGGCTTTGAGGAAGAGCTGGCTCAGGAGTTCAGCGGGAAGCTCATGGCCTGGCTGATAAATCATGTCACCGGGGATGATCAGAAGATAAGCGAATATCTGGAAGAAAAGCAGGAGGCGGATGCCGATGAAAGCTGAATTTGTCAACCCAATATACAGAGCTGCCAGTGACGTGCTTAAGAGCATGCTGGAACTGGATGTAAAACGGGGCAATCTGGCCCGAGGAGATGAATTGATTTCCGGCAATGAAGCCAACGTAGCAATAGGAGTTACCGGGGATCTATCCGGTTCTATATTATTTAGCTTTGATCGTGACATGGCTATATCTATGGTTGAATCTATGTCGGGTATGGAGGTGGATGAGCTCGATAAATTCGTTACATCCGCGCTGGGTGAGGTAGCAAACATAATAAGCGGCAATGCTGCCACCTTTCTGCAAAATGAGGGGTATGACTGTGATATTGTTCCTCCCCGGGTCATAATTGGGGAAAATAAATCGCTTTCGATGGCCACCGATACTGTGTTAATAATACCTCTTCACACAGAGATGGGTGAGTTTGATATAAATCTCGCCATATGGGCAAATTCATAGAAATCTTTTAAACGAAAAATTTGTGCCAGGTCCAATTTAATTTGAGCTGTTTTCTGAATATACCATCAAAGCACCAAAATATAACGTATTTTAGCCAATTTTTAATGTATCGTTTTGATGTATCAAGTGTCATTTTAATGTATCAATCGAACAATTAATCCTGGATGTGTAATCCCGGGAATGGCCAGAAGCAAAAACATTTTCTTTAAATATAATCCCCAAACATAACTCCAAAATTATCCATAATTTAAACCCTGCCGCAGCTGCTTTTGTCGGCAGGGCTTTCCTGTTTCTCTCTATAAATACCATAAGAACATTTGAGTTTATATATATATTTGAAAATCTGCAAACCTCAACAAATCAAGTTTTGCTGCAATCTTTAAAATGTTTTTTAATCATTGACCACACCATCTTCGAGGTAATCCCCTCTTACCCTGAAAGTTACTGAGGCACTTCCGGCTGTGCTGCTGTAAACCTCCACTTTGATCTCGTCTCCCTCTGTAACTGCAGGCATGTAATAAAGATATGTTTCAGTCTCTTCCAGCTGACGGCCGGGGTTTTGTTTGATAACTTCCTTTCCATTATGAATAACTGTAATCTCTTCGATATAGTTGTCCAGGCTATCTCCTGTCATTTCATGAGTGATATCCAGTGAAAGATAGTTTAATTCAATATCAAACACCGGCGCAATTTGAGGGAGCTGAGGTTGAGCAGTGGCTCCAGCAGCCACCAGAAATATAAGACAAAAAGTCAGCACCAATATCTTTTTCATCTTGACTCCTCCTCGTAAATTGTAGTAAAAGATTTTAATATGCCTGATAAAGCTTGAATGATAAGAATATAAATCTTTGATTAACATTGACAGCTGACACTATGTAGGAAAATAAAATCACATCCAGGAAAATAAATTAGCAAACCGGGAAAATAAAGATGTTAAAAATTAAAAGCATGTCTTCATAGGGAACAAAAGCAGTTCATGCACTTTCCTCCCTTACAGTTATTTTATGATAATAAAGCGAAATTTACAAGTTATAAATTTTCTGAAGCAGATCAAAATATATTAACTGCATCAAATTATCAAATTGGATTTAAATAATGTGGAAAAACCCATATCCTGTATTATTATTAACTTCTAATAACTTCTAAGATGCAGCCAATAACAAATTACTCTTTTTAAAACATTCTAGAATTTTATCATATCTCCTTCTAAAATTGCGAAAAAAACAGGAAAATTCGGCTTGACTCCTGATAAATTTCAATATCCCAAAATTGTGTCACCAGACAAAACGCCAGAGATGTGGTAGATTGATTTTTGATTCGGAGAGGGGGATTCACAAAAAGAAACACTGATTTTTAGCTTAAGACAGAATTTATGTGCAAAAATAAAGGCTCTAATATTGAATCTGAAAAGATTGACAATATGTCAAAATGACCGGGATATCAAAGTTTATATTACTAACTGCCCCGGGTTAATTCTTTGCAGCAATAAATAAAAAGGTAAAATACCGGGGGATAAATTGCAGGACAAACCCCTTCTTCTCCAGAATAAATTATTAGATTATCCTCTCTAAAAGAAAAAGATTAAAAAACATAGGTTACAGTGATTTTTAATTTGAATTTTTCCTGTTTTAACTCAGATTTCTTTCTCTGCGGAGCGGGAGATGATATATTTGCCATTAAACCCATTAAAGGCAATCAAGAATAAAAGATATACAGCCATCGACTTTGGTCATCACAGCCTTAAACTTGTTCAGTGCAGGGCGGAGAGCGACAAAATCAGTCTTTTGAACTGGGAAAAAAAAAGGCTTCCCCCGGGAATTATTAACTCCGGAAGAATAGATAACATAAATATTGTGAGAATTGCTGTGAGCAGTCTTTTAAGGCAGCTTTCCGTAAAAACCGGTGATCTGTTAATTGCTCCAGCCCCAGGTCAGGAGATTGTATCACGCCTTGAGGTTCCCGGGCCTGGAAAAGATGTTTTACAGGAGGAAATAAACGAGATTATCGCAAACAGGTTCAATCTATCTCCGGAGGAAGTATCCCGTGATCATATTTTGCTCAATAATAGTATTCACAGTGAAGATGGAAACGAAGATAAAAAAGCGGTTTTACTCATAGCTATGCCCAGGGATGTTTTATCATCATACCAACAGGTATTCAAAAACAGTTCGATTTCTCCCTCTGTAGCAAACTTTCAGGGGCTGGCCCTAAATTCGCTGTTAACATATCAGGGTCTTCTGCAGGAGACCGGCATGATAATAAATATGGGAAGTTCTTTTACTAAAATAATTATCGCCAGTCAGGATGATTACTTCCGTGAGCATTCCATTGAACCAGCGGGTAATCATTTTACCGAGCAGCTGCTGGCAAATGAGGCTGCTTTTGCCAGGGCTGAGGAGAAAAAGGTAAGCTTTGATCAAAATTCGATGAGCATTCACAAATTTAAATTTAGAGAGCTGGTGGAAAAACTGTGTTCGGAAATTAATCGTCTGATTACTGTTCACGAAAAGAAATATCCGCAGAATCCCATAGAGAAATTACATTTAACAGGGGGAGGATTTAAGCTGCCCGGTTTAAAGGATGAACTTTCCGACAGAATTGAGAGGGATATTCAACTAATTGAACCGCTGAAGGGTATCAAGGTTGATGTGGGTGAGATGATGGAGGAGGAAAGAGAGATGCAACTGAAAAGCAAAGACACGTTGTCGGTGGCTTTAGGACTTGTTGCCAGTGAGGTGTTACACAATGAGAGGTAATATCTTTGATGAAAATGAGAATGAAGAAGAAAAGCGGATTATCAGTAAAGAAGCTGGAATAGTGCTCATAATAATATTTATTGCTTTACCTGCCCTGCATTATTATCTCAACATGCAACAGTTAGACGATATGAGGGAGGATGTGCTTCTTAAAGAAGAGCAGCTTGAGGAAGTTCAGGCAAAATATGAACAACAGCAGGAGTTAAGGGAAGAACTTGAGAACTATAGAGAGCGTGATACAGTGGAGTTCACCCGATATATTTTCAGCGAAGCTGCGGCACTTATTGCGGCCAATATGCCGGATCCGGTAACTCTGGAGAAAATAGAATTTCATAAAGGCACTATGTTCATAGAGGGTTATTCATTTTATGAGGATAGTCTGGAGGAGTTTGAGAGGTATTTTGATGACGAGGAAAAATTCACATATATAGGCGGTGAATTTAAGACTGATAACGATTTATATGACTTTGAAATTGAAATAGGGCTGGATACGGGAGAGGTTTTGCCATGAATATTAATCGTTCTCTGGTTAAAAGCATAGCGATCTATGCATTAATCCTGGCGGTAATACTCCTGGCATATTATTATGTTCTGCACAGGCCTCAGCGTAATGAGCGTCATGAGCTCCAGGAGGAGTTGAGCAATCTTGAAAGAAATATAGAAGAATTAGAGGAGTTATTGGTCGATGCCGGTGAGCTGGAAGAGGAATTGTTGGAAAAAGAAGCGGAAGTGTCATTTTTTGAGGAGAGGGAGAGACTGGAAAAGGAGGATGTGATTTCTGTCCTGAAGGGATTCGCTGAAGCTTCGGCCCTGGAAGTTGAGCAGGATACCATTAGCGAGAAGGAGAGGGGTTATCTAATTACTATCAATTTTAAAGGAGATTTTATGGATGTCATTTCATATTTTGCCCGGCTGGAAGAGTGGGACAAACGACTGACCGGGAGGGAATATCTGCTGACTCCGGCTGATGGCAAGATTGAAGTGACTGCAGAGTTTAAATTTCATCAGCCCTAAAAAAGATTTAAGGAGGATGCTTTTCATGAAGCGCAATATTATCCATGTCTTTTTGATCATTATAGTAACTTCAATTATTTTGAGTGTATACGGAATACTGGTGCCTGTTACAGTTTCAGGAGAAGCAGATAATGAGGAAGCAGGCGGTATGAACGATGATATGCTGGCGGAAATGCTGAATGATGTCGAGGAAGTCGGGGAAGAGGAGATGCTCAGAGACCCATTTCAGGAAATATATAAGCCAGAACCCGATGAACCCGAAGAAGAAGAGGAGGAACCTGAAGAACCTGCAGAAGATCCTGAAGCAGAAGATCCTGAAACTGGGGAGGAAGAGGAGTATGTCGATCCCAAGCTTGCGAGACCGGTTACCGAGGAGGAAGAAGAAGCTCCGGAGGAGCCCTTTGAAGCCCCCGAGGATATTGAGGAGGAACCTGTGGCTGAGGAGTTAATAGAGGAAGATGTACCGCCCGAAGAGGAACCCGAGCCTGGAGAAAGAGGCAGACAGATACTCGATAGATTTCTGGATAGAGAGGACAAAGTTGATGAAGAGGTTGAGGAGAAAGAACGCGAAGAATTAGAGGGGCTTGAGCTGCTTGAAGAACTGCTCTCTGATGTTGAAGAAAAGGATCAAGAAGGGATGGATGATTTAGAGGATGTAGATGAAAGAGAACTTGAAAGTCATGATGAGCTTCATGAAGAGGCGGAAACTCTTGAGGAGTTTGTGGAATTGCTCGTAGGAGAGGAAGTTGATTTTACGGATCCTCTGGATCCAGAGCTGGAAGAGATCATCAATCGAGGCAAAGAAGAAAGGTGTGAATAAATTGCGCGGGCTTGTTCTGGAAGGGGGAGGGGCCAAGGGAGCCTATCACATTGGAGTATATCGAGCGTTGATGGAACTGGGATTTGAATTTTCCGGAATTACAGGCACCTCCATTGGGGCTCTTAATGGAGCGATGATCGCTCAGGGTGATTATGATCGGGCATACAAATTGTGGAGTGAACTTGAACCAGGTGAACTTTTTCAGCTCGATGGAGACAGGGTGGAAGAGATTTTAAATAAGGAAATTGACAGAGAAAATATGAGATATATACTGCAGAAGCTTAAAGACATTATAAAAAACCGCGGTCTGGAGGTAAAAGGGATAAAGCAGACCATTGAAGAAAATATAGATGAGGATAAATTGAGAGAGAGCAGCGTAGAATTTGGTATGGTTACATTTTCACTTTCAGACATGAAGCCCCTGGAGCTTTTCCTTGAGGATATTCCCCGCGGCAGTGTGACGGAATATCTTTTGGCCAGTTCGTATTTGCCGGCTTTTCGCATGGAAAAAGTTGATGACAGGTACTTTCTTGATGGAGGGTTTTACGATAATCTGCCCATCAATTTGCTTTTAAAGAAAAATTACGAAGAGATAGTGGCCGTGCGCACCTTTAGCAGAGGACGAATTCGACCGGTGAAAGAAAAAGAGGTGGATGTGGATTATATTAAACCGGATGAAGATCTCGGGGGCGTGCTGGAATTTACTCCCCGGAGAATAGAATACAATATTGAACTGGGATATCATGATGCTCATCGATATTACGGGGATTTTTCCGGTATGAAATTTTATATTGGCTCCAAATCCGGGGCGGAGCATGATTTAGAAGAGATAAAACCCGGTGTCGAACTTGCCCTGCAGATGTTTATTCGCATTCCGGATGAGGACATTGAGAGGGCTGCAGAACTGCTGGGGATATATGATGGGCCTGCCCGACGCATCCTTTTTGAGAAACTCCTTCCCCGACTGGTGGAGCTTCTTGATCTGGATGAAGGTGCAGGCTATGATGAAATTTTGATGGGCTGTCTGGAGTTAATTGCGCTGGAGCTGGAAATTGAACGCTTTACATTTTATACTTTTTCAGAATTCTGGCAGAAAATTTCCGAAAAATTCAGCCCTGACAGCAGTATAAAAGAAAGCAGGCTGCCGAAATTTCTTCGAAGAAGCGAGATTCTTTCCAAAAATCTGCGTGAAAATCTTTCCTTTCAGCTTTCCGCCCGGCTTTTTTCTTCGCTGCTGGCAGATAAAGCATTACCGGAAAGGCTGGCATGAGGGCGATAAACATAGCAGAAAAGATGTCCGAGATAATTTTTTTCGCTTGCTTATAAGCCCGGGTCAGATCCACAGCCCAAAAATTGGGTCACCGGTATAAAAGTTGTCGGTCTGAGTGTTATCTCAGAGAATAGGTCTGGTGAAGAGCCATTTTTGATTGGGTTTGATAGATATATAGGATAGATTTAGTTTTGTAGATTTGAATATATGAATTTGATATGTAAATATTTAATATTATTAATAAGGCATGTATCCTATAATAAAAACTGGCGGAAATATCTTAAGATCAATATATATAATTTCAGGAGGTTGACATATGTCACTTGAACGCATTCGCAAACGCGATGGTGAGGAAGTGCCTTTTGATGCAAGCAAAATTGAGGCTGCCGTAAACGCAGCCGCAGAAGCTGTTGACTCGGAGGATGAGATCGGAGAGGAAATTACCCGTGAGGTTGTTTCCTATCTTAAAATATTCTTTGCTGACAGCAAAAATATACCCGATGTCGAGCAGATACAGGATCTTGTGGAGAAAGTGCTGATCGAGAAGGGATACGCTGAAGTGGCAAAAGCATACATTCTGTATAGAGAACAGCACAAAAAGCTCCGGGAAACTCAGCAGCTGTTTGATGATGCAATTGATACCATGAATAATTACCTGGATAGAGAGGACTGGAAAGTAAACGAAAATAGCAATATGGGCTATTCATTACAGGGGCTTAACAATTTTATTTCCTCTGAGATTACAGCTCAATACTGGCTTAAAGAGATTTACGACGAGGAAGCACGAAGATATCACTCTTCCGGCGATTATCATATTCATGATCTAGGAAATTTAAGTGTCTATTGTTGCGGATGGGACCTCCAGGATTTGCTTCTTACGGGTTTTAGAGGAGTTAAAAGCAAAATCGAGAGCTCTCCTCCCAAACATTTCAAAGTTGCCCTCGGGCAGGTTATCAATTTCTTTTATACTCTTCAGGGTGAGGCAGCCGGTGCTCAGGCCTTTTCCAACTTTGATACCTACCTGGCTCCGTTTATTCATTATGACGACTTAAGCTACGAAGAGGTCAAACAGAACATGCAGGAATTTCTTTTTAATATAAATGTACCCACCCGTGTCGGCTTTCAAACTCCTTTTACAAATGTGACCATGGATCTTAAGGTCCCCGATTTTCTGGCCGATGAACCGGTAATTATTGGCGGTGAGCGTCGGGACAAAACTTATGGAGAATTTCAGGAAGAACTGGATATGTTCAATCGAGCCTTTGCCGAAGTTATGATCGAAGGTGATGCAAAGGGGAGAGTATTTTCATTTCCTATACCAACCTATAACATAACTCCAGACTTTGAATGGGATAATCCCGTGCTAAATCCTGTCTGGGAGATGACAGCTAAATACGGCATTCCCTATTTTTCCAACTTTGTTAGCTCCGATATGGACCCATCCGATGCCAGATCCATGTGCTGCCGGTTGCGGCTGGATAACAGAGAGCTGCGCAAGCGTGGAGGCGGTTTATTTGGAGCCAATCCTATGACAGGGTCCATCGGTGTGGTTACACTAAATATGGCGAGAATAGGCTATCTGGCCTCCGATAAAGAGGATTACTGGAGCAGAGTTGAGGAGCTGATGGAAAGCGCCCGTAGAAGCCTGGAGACCAAGCGCAAAGTGCTGGAAAATCTTGGTGAAAACGGCCTTTATCCCTACTCCAAATTCTATTTGCGCAGTGTGAAGGAGCGTTATGGGGAGTTCTGGAAGAACCACTTTAATACTATTGGAATAAATGGTATGAATGAATCTCTTGAAAATTTTATGGGCAAGAGCATTGCCGATGAAGAGGGCAGAGGATTTGCACTAAAAATAATGGAAATGATGAAGGAAAAGCTGGCCGATTATCAGGAGGAGACGGGCAATCTCTACAATCTGGAGGCAACTCCAGCGGAAGGGACTGCCTACCGGCTGGCCAGGCTGGATCGGGAGCAATTTGGCCATGATATAATATGTGCAAACCAGGATCGGGTTGTTGAAAAAGGTGCTGATCCCTATTATACAAACTCCACGCATCTGCCGGTAGATGAGACTAAAGATATATTTACTGCGCTTGAGCTGCAGGATGAGCTGCAGAGCGTTTACACCGGTGGCACAGTTTTCCATGGGTTTCTGGGAGAAAAAATGCCCGGGGTAGAGGCTACCAAAAAGCTGGTTCGTCGCATCGCTCATAATTTTCAGCTTCCTTACTATACCATTACTCCCACCTTCAGCATATGTCCCGAGCATGGCTATCTGGCGGGTGAGCATCATTACTGTCCTCTCTGTGCACGGGAGGATACTGCAAAAGACAATAGAGAAAAAACACCGGGCTCAAAACAGACCGAAAAGAGTGCGCTGACCTGAGGAGGAGTTAAACTATGAGGATCGCGGGGATGCTACCCACCAGCCTTCAGGACTATCCCGGCCAGATATCTGCAGTATTTTTCATGCAGGGTTGCAATTTTCGCTGTCCATACTGTCATAATCCCGAATTGATCGAAAAGTCTTGCCCTAAAGAGGCTGAAGTAAATAATACCGATTTTTACGAAGAAAATGAAATATTTTCTCTGCTGCGAGAGAGGCGGGATTATCTGGATGGAGTTGTCATTACAGGTGGGGAGCCCACCCTCCAGTCCAATTTGTGTGCGTTTTTACAGAAAGTTAAGGGGTTTGGGTTTAAAATAAAAATTGACACTAATGGATCTCGACCGAAAGTTTTACACGAACTTTTATCTGAAAATACACTCGATATGGTGGCATGGGATTACAAGCTTCCCGTCAGGCGTTATCATGAACTCACCGTCGATGCCGATATTGCAGAGAAAATAAATTTGACTGGAAGACTGCTGGCCTCTGCAGATCTCGAGGTGGAGATAAGAACCACAATGGTTCCCCGGTTGATGAAGAAGGAAGATCTTATTAAAATATGTCAGGAACTGTCCGGATACAGAGAAGAGTCAGAGGAAAGGGGAAATAACTGCCGCTTCCCCGATCACTATGTGCTGCAGGAGTTCAGGCCGCGTCAGGTGCTTGACTCAGCCTTTAGTTCTATTACTCCATTTCCACGAAAAAAAATGGAGGAGTTTTCCCGACTGGCGGAAAAGTACTTTGATAGCGTAGAAGTACGCGGGAATGTCTGAAAAATATTTTTTTGATTCTCCCTGTTATCAGTTGAAAGATCTTATTTGAGATCATTATCATTTATATCGCACTATAAATGAGCTAACTTTGATACTTTTTGATACTTATGATTAACAACAGATCAAAGGCAACACTTTTATCTGTCATCCATTTTATTTTAATTTATAACACAACCTGGGAGGGATAGATTATGGGTAAAAAGCAAAAATGTGAGGTTTATTCGCGAGTGGTGGGTTATTTAAGTCCTGTCAGTCAGTGGAATAAAGGAAAAAAAGAGGAGTTTTCTGATAGAGAAACATATGAGACACCCGAAGATGTTTCCGGGGATGAATAGGTTTCCTGCATCTGCCATCAGTCATTATTTATATCTTTAATATGGATCTTTTCCAGTTTAGTTGGTAGATTTTGTCAAAATACAATAACTGATGTGGAGAAGAATTATGTTTAAAAACTCAGAGAAATATAATATTATTTCGCAAAATATTATCTTTTTTGGCCAGCTTCATTGAGGTGAGGGGATGAGACCATTAAAACAATATCTTCCTCTCACCTTTTAAGTTTAAACGCCAATGGATAAAAGTGTAAATTAATATTAAAATTTTGTTGAACCGGGGGGAATAGAAGTGAGATACTCGGAGGTCTATGCACAATATTACGATCAGCTTTTCCCATATAAGGAAAAAAAAGAGGCTTTTCTTCTCGAACAATTTTCCCATATATCTTCTGGTTCTTCTCTTCTTGATATTGGCTGCGGAACAGGCGCATACACAATTGCGCTTCAGGAAGCGGATTATGAAGTTATAGGTATCGATCTCAATCCAAAAATGATTGACTTAAGTCGGGAAAAAGCCGCGCAAAGAAATCTGGATTCCAGTCCCCGCTTTAAAATACTGGATATGAGAGACCTGGATGTGCTCTATTCTCCTTCCTGTTTTTGTGGAATTTACAGTCTGGGCAATGTGCTCATTCACTTGACTGAAGTTGATGATGTGGAAATGGTCATAAAAAAAATATTTAAAGTGCTGCTTCCAGAGGGAGTTCTTGTTTTACAGATAATTAATTTTGATCGCATTTTAGCGGAAAAGGAAATTAAGCTGCCACCGATTTCAGACGAGGATAATAACGTGGAACTCAACAGACGTTATCGTTATGATAAAGCAAATGAAACTGTCAGGTTTCGCTCCCGGATAACTGTTAAAGTTTCGCAAAATCAGAAACAGCCTTCCCTGCAGCAGAGAAGAGGAGGAAATGTGCTTACCGAAAAAAAGGAAGAGGAGACTTATATCAGGAGCGAGGAGGTTTATCCGCTTACCAGCCCGCAGCTTGAAGACCTTCTCGAGGATGCTGGTTTTTCAGAGATTAACTTTATTGGAGATTTTCATGGAAATGAATTTGACCCGGAGGGATCACGTTATCTCATTGTGACTGCTCAAAAGTAAAGGTAAGTCTTTTCAATATTGCCCCGTCAAATTTTGTCTCTGTTTACTTTCATAATTATTATATCTGGGAGATATAAAGCGAAATGACACTGGAAACTTTTCGAAATCCAGAACAGGTCCCCTGCGCAAAAGAATTGGTAGTATTCAGGGCCGAAAAAATGCTCATTTAAACTTTATATCTGGCTGGCAGGACTTTTGATACAGGCGCAGAACATTATAAGCAGGAGAAAAGAAGAGAACAATTTTACCTAAACTGCCTTCATATCTTCCATTCTAAAGGAGGTTTATTAATATGGCAGAGAAGAAACGAATTGTTGTGCTAGCCGCTGATTATTATCAGGAACTTGAGGCCTGGTATCCGATTCTCCGTCTGAGGGAAGCCGGTCACGAAGTGGATGTAGTCGGCAGAGATGATGGATCGGAGACATGTGAAAGCAAAAGGGGATATCCGCTGCCCGTGGATTATTTCGCCGGTTCAATCAAACCGGAAAATTATAATGGCGTTATTGTTCCCGGGGGTTTTGCTCCCGACATACTCCGCCGAGACGAGAATATCCTTGAACTGGTAAGATATCAGGATAAAAACCGGGGGCTAATCGCCGCAATCTGTCATGGGGGCTGGGTTTTAGTTTCGGCCGGGGTGCTTGAGGAACGGAAGGTTACCTCGACATCTGCCATTCGGGATGATATGGAAAATGCCGGCGCTGAATGGGTGAATGAAGAGGTAGTCGTGGATGAAAATATGATTACGTCGCGAGCGCCAGGAGATTTACCTGCTTTTATGACTGAGATACTTAATTTTCTTGCTAAATAAAATTTTTCAGGAAAACCATATGTCTGTAAAAATAACCGGGGAGTGTCATAAATGGTGATTTTATTTTTGGCATTTCCCCGGTCGGGAGGGATGCGTATGGATTTAAATCTGGTTGTTGCCGGTGAAGCAGGCCAGGGGCTTCAGACATTATATGAAATTATGAGCAAAGCACTTTTCCGACAGGGATATTCCATTTTTGGAAGCAAGGATTATATGTCTCGTATCAGAGGCGGTCATAATTTTATGCAGATCCGCGTTTCTGATAAAGAGATCAATTCTCCCGCGGAGGAGGTTGATCTCCTGATCGCTCTGAGCGAGGAGGGAAAGCAGCATCATGCAGGTCGGGTTAAGGAATCCGGAGTTATACTTCTGGAGGAAAATGGAAAAATAAGAAGCGATGCGCAGGTGGTATCTCTGCCGGCTGAAAGCATGGCCGAAAAAATAAATCCCCGGGCGGTAAATACGGTGTTTTTGGGGGCGGCATGGAAGCTTCTTGGTTTTTCGCTGGGAGAGCTCAGGCAGGTTATTAAAGAAAGATTTACTGATCCTGATATTCAAAGTGATAATCTTAAGCTCCTTGAAAAGGGGCACGAAGAAGTTTCGTTTAGTTATTCCGGCCCTCCTCCTCCTCCTGAAAGAGAAGAGGAAAGACTTTTGCTCGATGGGAATCAGGCTGTTGCTCTGGGAGCTGCCGTCTCAGATGTTCAGTTTTATTCCGCCTATCCAATGACCCCCTCAACCGGTATCCTTAATTTTCTTGCCTCTCATCAGGAGGAGCTCGGTATTGCGGTGGAGCAGGCTGAGGATGAAATCGCTGCTATAAACATGGCTTTAGGAGCCTCTTATGCCGGGGTCAGAGCTATGACAGGGACCTCCGGAGGAGGATTTTCTCTTATGGTTGAAGGCTTTGGCCTGGCGGGAGTTATGGAAGCACCAATTGTTATTGCCGAAGTGCAGAGACCGGGCCCCGCCACAGGTATGCCCACCAGAACAGAACAGGGAGATCTAAGCTTTGTTATAAATTCCCATCAGGGAGAATTTCCCCTCAAGGTCATAGCTCCCCGCACTCAGGAAGAGGCCTTTTATCAAACTGTGAGGGCATTTAATCTGGCAGAAAAATATCAAATACCTGTTGTTATACTTTCAGATCAATTTCTTGCTGACAGCAAAACCGACATGAAAGAAATCGAGCTCGAGGAACTCAGTATAAGGCGAAATATTTTGGACGAAAATAGCTGGCCCGAGGACAGAGATTATAAAAGGTATGAAATTACAGAATCAGGCATCTCTCCCCGGGCATATCCGGGTCAAATGAAAGATGATATTGTTTTGCAGGACAGCCATGAGCACGATGAATATGGTTTTATAGAAGAAGGAGCTGAGAAGAGAAAGCGAATGGTGGAAAAGAGAATGAGAAAACTTACCATGATTAATAGAAAGGAGAGCGCTGAACCCGTTTACTATGGCCCTTCTCAGCCTGAGTATTTGATGGCCGGATGGGGATCTACTTATGGCCCGATGCGGGAAGCCCGGCGTATGCTGGCTGATGAGGATATAAGTATTGGAATGCTTTCTTTTTGCGACGTCTGGCCCTTACCCACAGCAGAACTGGAGAAAAACCGGACTTACAGCACGACCCTTGCGACGGTGGAAAATAATGCAACCGGACAGCTTGCCAGCCTGATCAGTGCTGAGAGCGGCCTCACAATTGATCACCGGGTATTAAAATATAATGGCCGTCCTTTTACTGCCGGAGAAATATATCGGCGCATCAAGAGAGAGGTGATTGCCTGATGATGGATGAAAGTGTCTTTGAACCTGAGAGAGATACCTCCTGGTGTCCTGGATGTGGCAATTTTCCGCTTCGAAAAGCTCTCGTTTCTGCACTGGCTGATCTGGATCTTACACCTGATAATGTTGCAATGTTTTCCGGAATAGGCCAGGCGGCCAAGATGCCTCATTACCTTAAAGTTAATGGTTTTAATGGGCTGCACGGTAGAGCCCTGCCGCCGGCAGTAGGTTTTCGCCTGGCAAACCCGGAGATGACAGTGATTGTGCAGTCAGGAGATGGTGATACCTATGGAGAGGGGGGCAATCATCTCCTCCACAATATAAGACGAAATCCAGATATTGCTCATTTTGTGCACAATAATCAGATTTACGGGCTGACGAAGGGGCAGGCTTCACCAACTACCGGATGTGAAATCAAAACTAAGGTACAGCCCAGGGGAGTCAATGCTGAACCTTTCAACCCGCTTGAGTTTGCGGTGGGGATGAATGCCAGCTTTGTTGCCCGCGGGTTTGTAGGAGAAAGAGAACATCTTGAGAAATTGATGAAAAAGGCCATTCAGCATAGGGGTTATGCCCTTCTTGACATTCTGCAGCCCTGTGTTTCTTTTAATCGGGTAAACACCTATCAATGGTACAGTGAAAGGACTTATATACTGGAGGAGGAATATGATCCCGCAGATAGAGATGAGGCTTTTTCCCGGGCCCGTGAATGGGGAGAAAAAATACCCCTGGGCATAATCTTCAGAAGGGAAAAGGAGGTTTTCCGTGATAATTATCCCCATCTGCCCGAAAGTCTAAGGGTTAATATTGCCCCCCCGGAGGATAAAAAGAGCATCATCGAAAAATTCAAATGATTTAAGTTTACTCAAGGGGAATATTTTATTTTCTAAGGAGCTTTATACCTTCCAGGAATGAGGAGTATGGAAGTGCACTTAAACGAAATACAACAGCTGCTGTGGAGAAGAATTATAGGTTGCTATAGGTAAAATATTTTACAAAAATTTCATTGAGGGGGGATTATATGGGAGATATCTATCAGTTTGCCCTGGAATTTGAGCGGGAAAATCGAGAGTTTTATGAAAAGCTGGCCCGGGAGGCGGCCAGCAAAAAATTGAAAGAAGTTTTTTTAGAGCTGGCATCTGAAGAAAAAAAGCATGAGGATATAGTAAAATCTCTCAAGGAAGGACGAAGCCTGCCTGAGACAAAAATTGATAGTGAGATCATTTCAGAGGCCAGGAATGTTTTTGAAGAAATTGCCTCGGATTTTACCCGGGATTTTCAGCAAAACACCCCGGCCGATCAGGTAGAAGTATACAGGGAAGCACAGGAGCTGGAACAGAAGAGCTTTAATTTTTACAGTAAAAAGGCGGAAGAATTTGAAGATGAGAATATCAGAGAGATTTTTTCTCGTCTGGCCCGGGAGGAAAAAAAGCATGAGGAAATCCTGGAAAATATTATCGACCTGGTTAACAGGCCGGAAACCTGGCTGGAAGACCCGGAGTGGTACCATCTTGACGAATACTGATAATCATTCATATTAGAAGCTTTTGTTTTCTTTTGGTAACAGTGCTTAACTCATGTGGAGGTGTTTAATCATGGGGCGAAAAAGCTATTATCTTCTTGTCATAGCCGTTGTTATTATCGCTTTATTAATTATAATTCCCTATGAAGTAACAATTTTAAGAAGAAATGAGGTCGAGGAACCGGTAAGGGAGCTGGAAGTGGAGGATATTGAGGCGGAAGTTGATCTTGAAGATGTCATTGATTTAGAAAGGCTTGATGATGAGATAACTCTGGATACTGATGATCTTGAGGCACGTCTTGATGAGGTAGAAAAACATCTGGTGGCGGCTGAAGAAAGAGATCCTGTGACCGATCTTAAAATCACTCATACTGAAAAGACCAGTGCAGAACCGGATTTTGCCAGTGTCACTATGGCAGTGGAGAATCGGGGGGAGGATATAGATGAAATTTTTGTTGAGAATCGAAATATAATGGCTGAGGCAAGAGAGCAGCTGGGTGAGGAATTCGGTCTTGATTTTGAGACTCTTATGTATCAGCTGCGCCGATACGATGATGAACAGTATATTGTGGCCAATCGTATTAAAACAGAAATTGAGGAGCTGGATAAGCTCGGCGAAATAATTGACCAGGCTGTGGATGCGGGTATTAACAGGGTAGAGGATATAAGTTACGATATTAAAGATCGAGGGACTATTCAAAAGAATACCACTGCAGATGCCATCAGCAGCATCAAAGCAAAAGCTGGCAGGATTACAGCGGAATTTGGCAGCCCCGAGTATCGTTTTAAAGAGGTGGAAATTGATGATGACTTTTCCGTCCATCAGTCTCGAAGCTTTGTTCATTATGATGTCCGGGCTGAGGAGGCCGCCGCTGCTGGCACAGAAATAACTCCAGGAGACATAGAGATCAAAACAACAGTAAGGGCAGTAGTGGAATTTTGATACACCTTTTAACAATTAACCCGGGAAGGACTTTAATTTTACCTAAACCGCTCTTGTAAAGCTTTTTATAAGCGAGAATGTTATAGTTATTATATTGTGATTTAGATTGGGGGCGCTTTTACGCGCTCCCTTTTTTAGTGTTTTACATTTTAACAATTCAGATAACTCAGTTTTTTAAATTTCGGATCTTCTCCATGAATGAGTCCTAAAAAGTGGGAAAATGTCCTCAATATAAGTGTTCTTAAACAAAATGCAACAACTGATATGGAGAAGAATCTTAAAATTAAACTCCTCTATTGTAAATAAGTGTAATATATAGTATAATATACTAAAATAATAAAATGAGGTGTAATTATTGAAAAAAAACAAAATTTACTGGCTGGGATTGAGTCTGGTGGAAGGTCTTGGACCGATAAGATTGAGCAAAGCGCTCTCACTGGAGCCTGATCCCCGTGCCATATGGCAGGCTTCTCCGAATCGACTGAAGATATTGTTTTCTGAAAAAGATGTTGTAGAATCTCTGATAAAAACCAGAGAGAAAATAGATTTAAAAGCCAGAATGGAAATACTTAACGAGAGAGGGCTTAAATTGATCTGCCGCGAGGATGACTCATATCCCGGGCTTCTGGATGAAATTTATGATCCTCCTCCAGTATTAATTGTAAAAGGAGAACTTCCTGCTGAATTTCCTGCAGTGGCTATTGTAGGGTCACGCCGTTCCACAAGATACGGAGAGAAAGCTGCCAATCAGCTGTCCCGTGAGCTCGGCAGTAGAGGGATAGTGGTGGTAAGCGGAATGGCGGAAGGGATAGACAGGCAGGCTCACGTGGGGGCTATGGAGGATGGAGGTAAAACAGTGGCGGTTCTTGGTTGCGGGCATAATTTCTGTTATCCCAACAAAAATAGCGATATATTTAAAAAAATCCCTTTAAATGGAGCTGTAATATCCGAATTTTGGCTCGATGCAAGGCCTCAGGCCGGAAACTTCCCCAGGCGAAACAGGATAATTAGCGGTTTGAGTCAGGGAACAGTTGTTGTAGAAGCGGCCAAAAGAAGCGGTGCTTTGATTACATCCGGTCTGGCTCTGGATCAAAATCGGGAGGTATTTGCTGTTCCCGGCAATATCGATCGCCCAACGAGCAAAGGCTGCAACGATCTTCTATGTCAGGGGGCCATTCCGGTAACTTCGGCAGATGATATTATAACACACCTTTACAGCTATATTGAAGAAAAAAATGAAGATAAAACGGTGATCATTCCTCCGGATTTTAGCCCCCTGGAAAGAGAAATAATTAAATTATTTAACAGGGAGCGTGAGCTCGGTCTGGAGGAGCTCATATCCTTTACAGGTCGGGAAGCAGGAGAGTTGAGTTCGATACTTCTAAATCTGGAGGTTAGAGGTGTTATTACCCGCCTTTCAGGGCAAAAATATTATTTTGAGGGTTTACAAACCTTATTAAAACCAATATAATATACAAGAAGTCAGCAGACCCAATTTGTTTTAACTCGTTCTTTTCATGCAGTTAAAAAAATTATTTTGACATTTGATAATTTCGAAATCTAAAGATAGCAAGGAATTTTGCGGAGGTGTGATGATGTCGAACACCAGCGAAGACACACTGGTGATTGTTGAATCACCGGCCAAAGCGAGAACTATAAAAAAGTTTTTAGGATCCAGTTTTGCAGTTGAAGCCTCCATGGGACACGTTATAGACCTTCCAAAAAGCAAACTGGGGGTGGATATAGAAAATGACTTCACACCAAAATATATTACAATTCGCGGCAAGGGCAAAGTGCTTAAAAGATTGAGAAAAGCCGTGAAAAAGAATGATAGAGTGCTACTTGCCACCGACCCTGATCGCGAGGGAGAAGCTATTTCCTGGCATTTATCCAGGGCACTTAAACTTGAGGAGGATAGACCTCGAATTGTTTTTAACGAAATAACTGAGGAAGCTATAGATAGAGCTCTTTCTGCTCCAAGATCGATAGATGATAATCTTGTTGATGCTCAGCAGGCTCGCAGAGTTCTTGATAGACTGGTGGGATATAAACTGAGTCCACTCCTCTGGAAAAAGGTCCGTCGTGGCCTTTCTGCCGGACGTGTCCAGACTGTGGCTGTTAAGATAATCTGTCGGCGAGAGAGAGAAATCGAAGATTTTGATCCGGAAGAATACTGGAGTATTACAGCGCATCTCAGCAGAGATAGCGACGAAGAGGTTTTTGAGGCCGACCTGCACCGAATCGACGGGGAGAAGTTTAATCTTGGCAGCGAGGATGAAACTAAAACGGCTGCAAAAGAGATTAAGGAGCATAACTTTGTTGTTAAAAATGTCAAAAAACGCAACCGCAGAAGATATCCCAAACCGCCCTTTACAACAAGCACTCTGCAGCAGCGAGCGGCCAGCATATTTAATTTTTCAGCTAAAAAGACTATGTTTGTTGCCCAGCAGCTTTATGAAGGGATCGAAATAGGAGATGAAGGAAATGTAGGGCTCATAAGTTATATGAGGACTGATAGTACACGCATATCTGAAGAAGCCAAAAAGCAGGCCGCCCGGCACATAAAAAGGGAGTTTGGTGGCAGCTATTACGGAGGTGGGCGAAGCAACAGCAATAAAGACGATGAAAATGTACAGGACGCTCATGAGGCTGTTCGCCCCACGGCTGTCAGCAGGACCCCTGAGAAAATTAAAAATTATTTAAACAGAGACCAGTATCGACTCTATAAATTAATATGGGAACGCTTTGTGGCAAGTCAAATGGCTCCAGCTGTTTATCGCACCCTGACTGTCAATATCAATGCCGGTCCCAAATATTTATTTCGTGCTTCTGGTTCGCGTCAGCTATTCCCCGGTTTTTTAAGGGTTGATTCTTTCAGTAAAAATAATAGGACTGAAATTCCCGAGGTTGAAGAAGGGGAAAAGCTGGATTTTGAAGAGCTTGAAACTGAACAGCATTTTACCTCTCCTCCTCCGCGCTATACGGAAGCAAGTCTGGTGAAAACACTGGAAGAGAAGGGGATTGGAAGGCCCAGCACCTATGCTCCCACCATTTCAACTATTCTTGATAGAGAATACGTAGAAAAGGAGGGCAGCAGTTTGGTTCCCACGAAGCTGGGTTTTACTGTTACCGATCTTCTGATTGAATACTTTCCTGATGTAACGGATGAGGAGTTTACAGCCAGGATCGAAAAAAAGCTGGATCAGATTGAGGCGGGAGAAATAGATTGGAGAAACCTGCTTGCGGAGTTTTATGAGCCCTTTTCTGAGAAACTGGAAAATGCCCGTGAGAATATGGAGAAAGTAGAATATGTGGAAAAAACTGACGAGGTCTGTGAGGAATGCGGGGGAGAAATGGTTGTCAAGTATGGACGTTACGGCAAATTTCTGGCCTGTTCCAATTTTCCCGACTGCGAGAATACCAGGCCCTACCTGGATAAAACCGGTGTTGAGTGTCCGGAGTGTGAAGATGGGGAGCTTGTTAAGAGAAAGAGCAAGAAGGGGAAAAAGTTTTATGGATGCAGTAACTATCCTGACTGTGAATATATGCTCTGGGATAAGCCTTTCGATCAATCCTGCTCTGAATGCGGAGGACAGATGGTGGAAAAATACAGCAGACGGTACGGAGAGTATATAAAATGTGTTGAGTGCGGCCATACCGCAGATAAACCGGAAGAGGTAGCAGCTGCCGAAAGTTCGGAAGCTGGCTGAGGGAGGACCCATTATGGAGGAAAAGGCAAAGGTTATTGGGGCCGGTCTGGCAGGGAGTGAAGCCGCCTTTCAGCTGGCAGAAAGAGGTATAAAAGTTGATTTGTACGAGATGCGTCCGGAGAAGATGACTCCCGCCCACCACACCGGCCAGGCAGCCGAACTGGTCTGCAGCAATTCGCTGCGTTCTGACCACCCGGCAAATGCCTGCGGTCTTCTGAAGGAAGAGCTGAGAAGACTTGGTTCTCTTATTATATCTGCTGCTGAGGAAAAT
>CAZVZM010000031.1:0-21690 GCA_964630835.1 uncultured Halanaerobiaceae bacterium | reverse complement strand
GGTATAATTTCTCCTTATAAGGATCAGATAGATGAACTGGAAAACAAAAATCTGCCGGAAGAGCTGGAGATAAAGACAGTGGATGGTTTCCAGGGCAGAGAAAAGGAATTGATAATTCTTTCTCTCGTTCGCAGCAATGACAGCAACAATATCGGCTTTTTGCGGGATCTTCGTCGTCTCAATGTTTCAATAACCCGGGCCCGACGCAAGTTAATTATAGCTGGAGATAGCAGCACTATATGCAGCCATGAAGTATACGGTGATCTCGTGGAATATATTAAGGAAAGAGGCTTTTATTACGTGCTGTAACTTGTTATGGCCTGTTCTTTTATAATGACCCGGTCATTCAAATCATAAGTTGTTTAAATTATCCAATACAGTCTATAAGCCAGTTTTGACATACTATTTATCTATTTTACACCTAAAAATACAGCGGGAACCCAGTTGCTTTATGCCGGTACTGGCAATTTTATATCCTGGACCCGGACAAACATTGACATTTGCGGCTTCCTGTAATATACTTTAAATTGTAGAATACTATATTTACAGTGAAAGATGATATCGTCTCTTTATCGCCATCCTTAAGCAGTTCTGCGGCCAGAAATACAGAATAATGGAGGGGAAAATATGGAGGAGTATCTTAAGAAGCAGAGGAAACTATCGGAGAAAGAAAGGCGCCATATTGCCCGGGAAATGATAGAGGGTTACAAGAAAATGGGACCTCTCAATCGAGAAATTGCGCAGAAAGTAACTTTTAATTCTGAAGAGGGGACAGACAGCCAGAGCTGAGCAGCTGTATCTGTCCTCAACCGGTTCTGGCCTTATATTACTGGCAAGGGGTGATCAAATTTTGGGGAAAAAAGAATGGTGTCAGGTCAGGCTGCCCAGACATTTGCTGCAGGAGGTAAAGGGACATCTGCCATCCCAGGATGGCGAGGAAATGGAAGAATTTTTCTGTCAGGCTATCAAGCTTTACATTGCACATTTAAAAAAGCATGAAATAAAGGAGGAACTGAAGGATGGCTACCGGGAGATGAGCGAGCTGAATGAAAAGCTGGCAGATGAGGGTCTGCCCTCGCTCTGCAGGACAATATCATTTTATGAAGAAAAATTATCGGAGTGTGAATAATGGAAATATTAAGAGGGGATGTTTTTTATGCTAACCTGAACCCGGTTGTAGGGTCAGAACAGGGTGGGACCAGGCCCGTCCTCATAATACAAAATGATATAGGTAATAGATACAGTCCCACCGTTATAGTTGCTGCTATTACCTCCCGGATTAAGAGGGGAAAGTTGCCCACCCATGTTGAGATTGGAGCTGAGGACAGCGAACTTGACAGAGATTCGGTAATTTTGCTTGAGCAGATCAGGACCCTGGACAAAAAGCGCCTGGAAAGGAGGATAACTCACCTCAGCCCGGAAATAATTGAAGAGGTGGATCGGGCTATTGAGATAAGTCTGGGCCTTATAGAACTTTAATATTTTTACATAACTTTCCCCCTTGTTGCTGAGGGGGATTTTGTATTGCCGGCGGCAGTAAAATATGATATCTGTTATTTTAAAGATCTGATTTTGCAGCACACAGGTGTGTAAAATCAAGCATAAGCAGAGGAAAAATTTCATTGTGAGCGGAGCCTCATAGCTTCCTTTAACAATTGATCTGGAGAAGAACCCCTTATTTTTATTATTCTCAATTAGGAGGACAATTAAATGCTGGCAGTCAGTGCAAAAAAGGTCAAAACCATGGGGAAGAACGGAGATTTCTCGCCGGGAACGATACTGTGTGAGGAAGGTAAAATTATTAAAGCAGGTTCAGATATTGAAATACCTGATGAAGCTGAAAAATATGAATTTCCCGGGGCCACAGTAATTCCGGGCATGATAGATGCCCATACTCATGTTGGCATTGGAGAGGAGGGATTGGGCTGGGAGGGAAGAGATTATAATGAGATCACTGATCCAATTTCTCCTCAGCTCAGAGCAGTGGATGCCATAAACCCGGGGGATAAGGGTATCGAAGATGCTCGAAAGCGCGGCATAACTTCGGTGATGGTAAGCCCTGGAAGTGCAAACGTCATAGGAGGCGAGGCTCTGGCAATAAAGACCCGCGGCAAAGTTGTGGACAATATGATCTTAAAAAATCCCGTCGGGATTAAAGCTGCCTTTGGAGAAAATCCAAAAAGAGTCTATGGTGAAAAGGACAAAAGCCCGTCCACCAGAATGGCTGTTGCTGCCAAAATGCGTTCCGCATTTCAAAAGGCAGAGGATTACATGGCCAGGAAAATGAAAAATGATGAGGATGAGCCCTTTGAAAGAGATATTAAATGGGAGAGCCTGGCCAGAGTTTTGCGGGGGGAACTTCCCCTTAAGACTCACGCTCACAGAGCTGACGATATCATGACGGCGCTCAGGATTGCCGGTGAATTTGATCTGGAGATAACAATAGAGCACTGCACAGAAGGACACTTCATTGCAGAAGAGCTGGCACGGGCCGGCGTATCTGCCGTTGTGGGTCCCACTCTCACCACCCGCACCAAGGTTGAGGTAAAAGAGAGAGATTTTAAAACTGCAGCGGTGCTTGCTGAAGCGGGAGTTAAAGTAGCTCTGATGAGCGATCATCCCGTGATTCCTGTGGACCAGTTAAATATATATGCTGCTCTTTCTGCAAGGGCCGGACTTCCTGAAGAGGAAGCTCTAAAAGCTATAACACTCAATCCGGCAGAAATACTTGGAATTGATGATAGAGTCGGAAGCATTGAAACCGGCAAAGACGCTGACCTGGTTGTTTTTGACGGGGATCCTCTGCGGATATCCAGCGAACTGAAAGCTGTATTCATCGAGGGGGAGCATATTGAACCGGCTTCATAAAATTTTCCAGCTTAAAACTTCTGCTCCAGAAGAAACCAGAAAAATAGGAGAAATGTTTGCAGAAGCTGCCGTGAATAGGACAGATGCATGGGCTTCTTACGGCCTCTCAGTATTGCTTAAGGGGGAGCTCGGTGCGGGGAAGACGTGTTTTGTAAAAGGGGTGGGTGATTATTTGCTTTCTGGAGAACGGATTACATCGCCCTCCTATACTATCATTAAAGAGTATGACTCTTACCCTGTGCAGCTGGTTCATGCCGATCTATACCGTATAGATTCTCATGAGCAGATTCATCACACCGGTCTGCTGGAATACCCTCGTCCGAAAACTCTGTTCCTGGTTGAGTGGCCGGAATTGATAGAGGATAGCTGGCCTCAATATATTATGCCTGAGATTTCTCGTTCGGGCAAAAATAAGCGGCATATTTCCTTTGGGGCCCGGGGTGAAACTGAGAAATTTCTGATTGAGGAGCTGAAAAATTGCTATGAAAGTGGCAGGGATTGATACTTCCACTGATATTCTTGCCCTGGGACTTTATGCAGATGATGAAATCCAGGGGGAGATAAATATCCGGATGAGACAAAATCATAATGAACGCCTGCTGCCCCTCCTGGAAAGGCTGCTCCGGGAAAGTCAGTATCATATAAAGGATTTGGATGGTCTGGCAGTGGTTTCTGGCCCGGGTTCATTTACAGGGCTGAGAATATCTCTCAGCACTGTCAAAGCTTTTGATCTGGTGCATGATTTCTCTGTAACTGAAGTTTCCAGTCTGGAGCTTCTGGTGGCTGATAAAATTTTTCAGTCCGGCTTCTGGCTTCCCGTCTTTGATGCCCGTCGGGAGAGAGTCTATACAGCCCTTTTTGCAGGAGGTCATACGCTTCCCGGCGATGAAAGCCGGATAAGCTCCGACAGGGCTCTTTCTCTGAAGAATCTGAGAGAATATCTCATGGAAAATATTTCTTCCGATTCAGAGGTGACAATTATAGGCCCTGCAGTCAGATCCTATAAATCATATTTTAAAAACTTTAAGAAAAAAATGCCTTTAAAAGTAAATTTGGAGCTCGCTTGTTCCGCCCTCCCCGCCGGTGGACGGCTGGCCTGGATTGGTAGTGAGTTTTTGAGAAAGGGGAGGAGTGTTAATTCGGAAAAGCTTCTGCCTCGCTATCTGAAAGAATCGCAGGCGGAGATAAATTATCAAAAGGAAAAAGAGGATGGCGGTCAATAAATATGGCATCTAAAGAAGAGACGCGTATGGATAATATTGAAATTCGCTCCATGAAAATAAGTGATCTCAAGCAGGTCATGGGCATTGAGAGGGCCGTTTTTTCTCATCCCTGGCCGGCTGAGGCCTTTATCTCCGATCTCCTCTCTACCAGGCCCTGTCATTACATTGTGGCTGTTGAGGGAAGTAAAGTGCTGGGTTATGCCGGAGCACATCTGGAAAAAGAAAAATTTCATCTTGTAAATATGGCTGTCAGGAAAAGCAGTCAAAGACAGGGAGTGGGCAGCCTTCTGATGGACAGGATGGTGGGCATTGCTGGAGAAAAAGATTATGAAGTAATATATCTTGAGGTTAGAGAGAACAATCAGGCTGCTTGTGTTTTCTACCGTCGCAATGGTTTTATAGAGAAGGAAATAAGAGAAAATTATTACAGTGATACCGGTGAGGATGCCATCATAATGGTGAGGAGAATAGAAGATGATGAAAAATGAAGATAAAGAATATGTGAGAGGAGAAGAGGATAAATTTGCCACCCGCGCCCGGGAAAACAGAGAGAGGATTCTGGCCGAACAGAAGGACATAATGCTGGCGGTAGAGACCTCCTGTGATGAAACTGCTGCTGCGGTGCTGGATTCCTCCCGGGATCATCCCCGGATATTGTCAGGCCAGGTTGCTTCGCAAATACAGGATCATGAGAAATTCGGAGGGGTTGTGCCTGAAATTGCATCCCGCAGGCATCTGGAATTGCTCCCGGCAGTAATTGAAAAAACTATGCAGGAGGCGGAGGTCAATCCCGGAGATATTACGGCTGTTGCCGCCACCAGGGGGCCCGGACTGGTGGGAGCTTTGCTCGTGGGCTTTGCATATGCCAAGGCTTTTGCATATGCACGTGAGGTGCCTTTTCTGGCCATAAATCACGTTGCCGGACATATTTACGCCAATTTTCTCAGCCATGAGGGGATAAAACCCCCTTTTCTATGTCTGACTGTTTCCGGAGGACACACAGATCTGATATATTTTAAAAATATGTCCAGCTACAAAATACTGGGCCGCACCCGGGATGATGCCGCCGGAGAAGCCTTTGATAAAATCGCCCGCTATCTGGATCTGGGATATCCTGGAGGGCCTGTTATTGAAAAAGAGGCAGAGGAGGGAGATCCCGGGAGTATAGATCTTCCCCGGGCTATGACCGATAAAGAAACTTACGATTTCAGCTTCAGCGGTCTTAAGACTGCTGTGATCAATTTTGTGCATAACAGTGAGCAGAGAGGCGAAACCATAAATATTCCGGATCTTGCCGCTTCATTTCAGCATGTTGTGATAGAAAGTTTGCTGCCTCAGGTAGAAAGAGCGATTGTAAATTATCACCCTCGATCTTTGCTTCTGGCCGGTGGAGTGGCGGCAAACAGTCTTCTGCGCAGGAAGTTTAGAAAACTGGGAGAGAAGTATGAGATCCCTTTTTTCTTTCCTCCTCTCGAATTATGCACTGACAATGCTGCCATGATTGGTGCCGCAGCTCATTACAAATTAAAAGAAAATGAATTCGATTCTTTAAGCACCGGCGTTAAAGCTACCCTGCAGATGTAAATTAATCGGTTTGTTTCTTCTCCAAAATCTCTGCTAAAGAAATGCTAAAAGATGCTGGAAAGTCATGGCTATTTAACACCTTTTATGGAAAGCAATAAATATTTTAGGAAGCTGTGGGGCGAAGTGATACTGGAAATTTTCGAAGCCCGGGTCAGGTCCATGGCCAAAAACTAAACTGAAGCAGAGGAAAAATTTCATTGTGAACTGATCCTTATAACTTCATTTTGGGGAATTATTTTTGGTTCCACATGCAGCCAGGAGGTTGAGAATGGATAGAGGTTTTTTTCTGCAGAAACTTTACCGCAGTGTGCAGTTATATAACGTTTTACCGCTCACCTCGGCCTGTTCCCTCAACTGTGTATTTTGCAGTCATCGCTTTCAAATTCCCGGTGTAGAGATATTTCGGCCGGGCCACCTCGAAACTTCTCTGCTTAAAGATCTTATCACATATCTTTCTCCGCAGGAGAAAATTGTAATTGGAGAATCAGCCACGCGCATCGAAGAGGGGGAACCTTTTTTACACCCCGACTGGCGGGAAATAATGGGCTGCTTGCGAGAATTTCATTCGGAAACTTTGATAAAAATTACAACTTCCGGCTGTGAGCTTTCACGGGATGATGTGAAATTTCTGTCCGGGTTGCGGCCTCTAAATCTTTGCCTTTCGGTAAATTTTATCTCCCCGCAGTGGAGAAAAAAATTGCTGGGCGCTTCAGGAGCGGAGAAAATCCGGTCTGTCCTGGAAGAAGCCGATAGGCAGGGGATTACCGTGGAGGGTAGCCTGATAGCTCTTCCCGACATCACAGGCTGGGGGGAAATATACGATACCGTAAGCTATCTGGAAAGCAGACAATCGGTTGGAGTTATTCGCATTTTTAGACCGGGATACACCCGCAGGGTTAGAGAAGAACTTCAGACCCGATTTAAATTAGATCCCACTATTTTAAATGAGAAAATTGCAAGCTGGAGGAAGAATCTGTCCACACCCGTGTTCTGTGAACCCCAGCCGATGAATGATTTACAGGCCAAAATTCTGGGAGTAATACCCGGCAGCCCTGCTGCCAGGGCAGGACTAAAAAAGGGGGATGAAATCATATCCGTAGACGGAAATAAACCTCTCACCCGGGTGGAAGCATTTGAAATGGTAAACAAAAAATTCAGTGCAGAAAAACCTTTCTCAATAGAAGTGAAGAGATTAGAAAATTATTCTGAAAATATCACTGCCATGGATTTTGACCCGGAGTTAATAAAGGAAAAGCTTCAATATCCCCGGGAGTTATCACCGGGGCTGGTTATGGCTGATGATATTTCACCCGGTGTCGTGCGTGATATCAAGGGGTATCTCTACTCAGGAGATCGCCCATTATTTTTAACAGCGCCCGCCGCCGAAGGCCGTATAAATCAGCTTGCTCGTTTGATCTCAAATTCACTCCCGGCGGTAGAACCGAAAGTGAAGGTTATACAGCCAGATTTCATGGGAGGCAATATTTCCTGTGCCGGTCTGCTGGTAAATAGAGATATATCCCAACAATGCAGGGAAATCAAGCGCTTAAATCCCGATAAAATATTTCTGCCGGGCATAATTTACGATGATAGAGGTCGGGATCTAATTGGCGGCAGGAAAGAGGAACTGCAGGAAGAGCTGCCGGCAACGGTTATAACAGTTTAATAACAGTATTTATTTTTTTAAACCTTTATTTTTTTAGGATTTTCTCCATAACCGTTATTGTAAAAATTAACAGCTGGTGTGAAAAAGAATCTTACACAGGCGAATATTTATTTCTGGGTATTTAATTTCGGGTCAATATATAGCTGATCTCCAGATATTCTCGATAAAAACCCGAAATTTTTTGTTTACAAAAGATAAACAGTGAAAAACAGAGTAAAAAAGCGCTAATCAAATTAGAAAAATTATAATCGTTGAATTTGACCCTTGATTTATATTATCAACTCCATTATTATATAAAATGGATTTGTTAGCACTCACCTCAAGCGAGTGCTAATAACGGTGAACTTTTTTGTGCTGTCAGCAATTAAATTTTAAAAGGGGGTATTTACAAGTGAATTTGAGACCACTGAACGACCGCGTGGCCGTCAAATATCAGGAGACGGAAGAAGAGAAGAAAACTGAAAGCGGCATTGTTCTTCCTGATACTGCTAAAGAAGAAAAGCCACAGCAGGGTGAGGTAGTCGCCAAAGGAAAAGGTTGTGACGAAGAGAGCGCAGATACTGTTGAGATCGGAGACACTATAGTATTTGACAAGTTCGCAGGAACCGAGGTCAATATTGATGATGAGGAATACGTAATTCTCAGCCTTGAAGATGTTCTGGCCGTTATTGAATAAAAAATATTAAGGAGGGATACATATGGCCAAGGAGTTAAAGTTTGCAGAGGAAGCACGCAGAGCTCTGGAAGATGGTGTAGAGACACTGGCCAGTTCCATTAAAATTACACTTGGTCCTAAAGGACGCAACGTAGTACTTGAAGAGAGTTTTGGAAGTCCTTCCATCACTAATGATGGTGTAAGCATTGCTCGCGAAATAGAAGTTGAAGATAACTTTGAAAATATGGGAGTCGAAACTGTAAAAGAAGTTGCCACCAAAACCAATGATGCAGCTGGAGACGGCACAACCACAGCTACAGTTCTGGCAGAGGCAATTTTCAATGAGGGCCTGAAAAACGTAGCAGCCGGAGCCAACCCCATGCAGCTTAAAAGAGGTATTGATAAAGCTGTAGACTGCATTATAGAAGAAATTGGTCGCATTAGCGAGCCCGTTGAAGGCAGAGAAGCGGTTTCACAGATAGCTGCTATTTCTGCTGACGATGAAGAAATTGGAGAATTAATAGCAGGCGCCATGGAGAAGGTAGGACAGGATGGAGTCATCTCCGTGGAAGAATCAAAGAGCATGGGCACATCCATGGACGTTGTAGAAGGTATGCAGTTTGATCGCGGTTATCTCTCTCCTTACATGGTAACCGACACTGAAACAATGGAAGCTTCTATGGAAGATCCCTATATACTGATCACCGATGAAGAGATATCCAATATTCAGGATATCCTGCCTCTGCTGGAAAATGTAGCTCAATCCGGCAGAGAGCTGCTAATAATTGCTGATGATGTAGAGGGTGAAGCTCTTGCTACGCTGGTTGTAAACAAGATACGAGGAACTTTTGACTGCGTGGCAGTTAAAGCACCCGGATTTGGTGACAGAAGAAAGGCCATGCTGGAGGATATAGCTGTCCTAACCGGCGGTCAGCTCATTACAGAAGATCTGGGCCTCAAGCTGGAAAACGCTGATATCAGCATGCTCGGTGAAGCAAACAAAGTCACAATCACCGAAGATGATACCACAATTGTAGAAGGCAAAGGCGAAAAAGAGGAGATTAAGAATAGAATAAGTCAGCTGAGAAAGCAGATTGAAGCCACTGACTCCGATTTTGATAGAGAAAAGCTGGAAGAGCGTCTGGCCAAGCTTGCCGGTGGTGTAGCAGTAATTAATGTTGGTGCAGCCACCGAGACAGAGCTGGAAGAGAAAAAGCATCGCATTGAGGATGCACTCTCCGCTACCAGAGCAGCTGTTGAAGAAGGCCTCGTGCCAGGTGGTGGGGCCACATATATCCACGCATTGCCCGCTCTGGATGACCTCGAATTTGAAAATGAAGATGAAGCAACTGGCTGCTCCATAGTTAAGAAAGCTCTTGAATCTCCCACCCGTCTGATAGCAGCAAATGCGGGTTATGAAGGAGCCATAGTAGTAGAGCGCTTAAAAGAGAAAGAAGAGGGAGTAGGATTTGACGTGATGGCCGGTGAATACACCGATATGATTTCTGCCGGCATCATAGATCCTGCCAAGGTAGCTCGCTCCGCTCTGCAGAATGCTGGCAGCGCTGTCGGTATGCTGCTGACAACAGAGTGCCTGGTTGCCGATAAGGCCGACGACGATGATGATGAAGGTGGCGCCCCCGGAGGTGCTCCCGGTGGAGGAGCCGGAATGCCTCCCGGAGGCGGCATGGGCGGTATGGGCGGCATGATGTAAAAGCACGCCCAAATTAAAGATCTCCCTCCTGAGGGAGTCAGTGAAATAGATCATTGATTGAGAGAAGGTCTGTCCGCATAGCCCGCGGGCAGGCCTTTTTTTGCTTCCCGGCCCCTTTTGTGGTATAATTCATTACTGGAAAAATAAAAAGTTGTTTGAAAAAAAAGAAAGGGAATAATATGGAAAAAAACAGGATTGTGGTCATAAATTTTGGCGGTCAATATGTGCGCTTGATAGCACGAAGTATAAGAAGCATGGGAGCATACTGTGAGATTGTTTCCCCGGATTTAGATATAGAATATCTTAAATCTTCGGCGGTAAAGGGGATCATACTTTCCGGTGGACCGGCCAGCACAGATGAGAAGGGAGCTCCAGGGATTTCTCGAGAGCTATTTGAACTTGACAAACCTGTCCTGGGAATATGCTATGGAATGCAGCTTATGGCCGGACTTCTAGTCGGGGGACGCACTGCAAAAAACTCTTTTTCCGAATACGGCCGGGCCAATCTGGAAATTGTTGAAGAAAATAAGCTGCTTGCGGGTATGGCTTCTCAAACTTCTGGTGATCTTACAGTCTGGATGAGTCATGGTGATAGCGTCGTTGAAACTCCCTCTGACTTCCAGATACTTGCTTCCACCCCTAAAAATCCGGTGGCTGCCATAGCTGATACTAACCGGGATTTTTACGGTGTGCAGTTTCATCCCGAAGTTGAACATACTGAGGGCGGCAAAAAAATTCTCTCCAATTTTGTGTTTTCTATTTGTAAAATGGAGAAGAACTGGCAGATAGGTGATGTGGTGTCACAAAGGATTGACGAAATTCAGGATTTACTTGATCCAGGAGATAGAGTGCTGATAGGTTTATCCGGAGGTGTAGATTCCTCTGTAACGGCGGCGCTCATTGAGGAGGCACTTGGTGAAGATAGGTTGCGAGGTATATTTGTGGACCACGGTCTTTTGAGGAAGAAGGAAGCTGACCGGGTAATTTCTAATTTTAAGGATATTTTTTCTTTCCCCATCCACTGTCTGGATGCTTCAGAAAGATTTCTCGATAAACTGGAGGGGGTTTCCGAACCCGAGGAGAAAAGAAATATAATAGGTGAGGAGTTTATCAGAGTTTTTGAGCAGAAAGCAGATGAACTCGAGGATATAAATTATCTTGCTCAGGGCACAATATATTCGGATGTTATTGAAAGCGGCCTCGATCAAAATGCTGCTCTCATTAAATCGCATCATAATGTAGGCGGTCTGCCCGAAAAGATGGAGCTTGACCTGCTTGAACCCCTGCGTGAATTTTTCAAGGATGAGGTAAGGGAGATAGGCACTCACCTGGGGCTGCCTCAGGAGCTGGTCAATCGCCAGCCTTTTCCCGGCCCCGGCCTGGCAATACGTATAATAGGAGAAGTTGAGAGGACAAAGCTAAATATCTTGCGCCAGGCTGATTATATCCTGAGAGAGGAGCTTGAAAATTTTGACAGCAGTGATGATATCTGGCAGGCGTTTGCAGTCCTGCCCGACATCAGATCGGTGGGAGTTCAGGGGGACACCAGGACCTACGGTTATCCAATTATATTGAGGGTGGTGAACAGCAAAGAGGCTATGACGGCTGACTGGGTAAGACTGCCTCATGAACTGCTGGATAGAATAGCCGGCAGAATCGTGGATGAAGTTAGAGAAATCAACAGAGTTGCCTATGATATTAGCTCAAAACCTCCCGCCACCATTGAGTGGGAATAATTTACAAAGAAAGGAGAGTTATAACATGGTCGAGGAAATCAGGAACGAATTGACAGAGCAGTTGTTTGATGCTGTCCTGGCTCTGGAAAATAAAGATGAATGCTACAGTTTTTTTAGAGATATTGCTACTGTAGGGGAAATTGAATCTCTGTCCCAGCGTTTTGAAGTTGCAAGGATGCTGAGACAGGGCGTCACCTATGAAAAGATTGTGGAGGAAACCGGCGTCAGCACTGCCACAATCAGCAGAGTGAAAAGAGCTCTTGAATACGGCGAGGGTGGATATGAAATACTTCTCGATAGGCTGGAAACAGAGTAGAGGATCTGAAAAATTATAAGTAAGTATGGCCCGTCCTTGCGGGGCGGGCCAAAATTTTTGGAGGAGATTTTATGTCTGCCAGAGCAGCGTCTGTTAGAACATATTTTGTCCGGATTTTGGATGGTATGGCCAGAGGATTATTTGCCTCCCTCATAATTGGATTGATCATAACGCAGCTGGGGGAGCTTCTTGGCTTGAACTGGTTGATAGAGCTGGGAGATATTGCACAATACATGATGGGACCTGCTATAGGCATTGGAGTAGCTGCCAGCGTTTCCGCTTCCGGTCTCAGTCTATATGCTGCAGCAGTAACCGGAGCTATAGGAGCGGGAACCGTGACCTTTACCGGAGGGGTTGTTGAGGTCGCCATTGGAGAACCGGTTGGGGCTCTTGTGGCAGCGCTTATCGGTGCTGAGGTAGCAAGACGCATTTCCGGAAAAACACCGGTGGATATTGTTTTAGTTCCTGCGGCGGCAATTTTGACGGGAGGGGGAGCAGGCCTCCTGATGGCTCCAGTCCTGATTGAGATGACCTATTTTTTGGGGGGCATGATAAATGCTGCCACAATGCTGAGGCCCTTTCCCATGGGGGTGCTTGTCTCGGCGATTATGGGCATGCTTTTGACTCTGCCTATTTCCAGCGCAGCCCTGGCTATTTCACTCGGCCTGGAGGGACTGGCAGCAGGAGCTGCTACAGTTGGCTGTTCAGCACAGATGATTGGTTTTGCCGTTACCGGATTCAAAACCAATGGTCCTGGCGGCTTTTTTGCTCAGGCTCTGGGAACGTCAATGCTTCAGATAGGCAACATTGTTAAAAATCCTTACATCTGGGTTCCGCCCACTCTCACGGCAGCCGTGCTTGGCCCTGTAGCAACAGTGATTTTTGAAATGTCCAACAGCCGCATTGGAGCTGGCATGGGCACAAGCGGCCTTGTGGGGCAGGTGGCCACGCTGGATGTTATGGGATCAGGGGCACTTCCGGGTATTATCATTCTTCACTTTATACTTCCGGCTGTCCTCTCATATATTGTATTTGCAGTTATGAAAACCAGAGGACTAATTAAGGATTCGGATTTGAATATACAGGAGGGATAGGCTTCATGCAGGATAGATATGATGTAATTATAGTGGGAGCGGGTCCCACAGGGATTTTCACAGCTTTGAAACTCGTAGAAGGAGAAGCGGACTGTGAGGTGCTGATTCTGGAAAAGGGCGATGACATTACCAGACGAACATGTCCCATGAAGGAAAGCCCGGGATCGGGTGAGGGCTGTTATGAGTGTGTATCCTGTGCCGTGGTTTCCGGCTGGGGGGGAGCAGGTGCCTACAGCGATGGCAAACTGGCTCTCACCTCAAGTGTGGGAGGAAATCTGGAGGAATACATTGGTCGTGAAAAGCTGGATTCTCTTATATCTCGGGCCGATAATTATTATCTAAAATTTGGGGCTCCAGATCAGATTTTCGGAGTAAATGAGAAGAAAGAAGAGAAGTTTCGTGATAAGGCGGCCAGAGCCGGTCTGAAATTTATACCGGCTCGCCTCAGGCATCTCGGAACAGGTTACAGCAAAAAAGTGCTGAAAAACATGAAGGATTATCTTCTGGACAAAAAAGTAGATATAGAGTTTAATACAATGGCCGAAGAGCTTCTGGTAGATGATAAAGAGGAGGTTGCATCGGGGGTCAGGCTGGCCTCGGGAGAAGAAGTTTCTGCAGAGTTTGTGGTTGTGGCTCCAGGCCGGGAAAATGCCAGCTGGCTGGCAGAAGAAATTGATAAGCTGGGCCTGGATACCTCATTAAATCCTATAGATATAGGAGTTAGAGTGGAAACCTCCGCTTCAATTGCCAGGCCTCTTACCGAAGAGCTTTACGAGTCAAAGCTGATCTATCATACTCCCACCTTCGACGACCGGGTGAGGACTTTTTGCATGTGTCCGGGAGGAGAGGTTGTAAGTGAAAACAATCAGGGATTGATCACCGTAAATGGCCATACTCATGCCGATATTGAGACAGAAAATTCCAATTTTGCTCTTCTTGTGAGCAAAACCTTCACTGAACCTTTCAAGGAACCGCATACCTACGGGCGGGCCATTGCCAAGCTGGCAAATCTCCTGGGTGGTGGAGCTCTGGTACAGCGGCTGGGTGATCTGCTGGAGGGGCGCAGGTCCACCGAAGCAAGAATTGGACGCAGCATAGTTGAGCCCACTCTGGAACAGGCAACAGCAGGTGATCTCAGTCTTGTTTTTCCTCACAGGCATCTAACCGGAATCAAGGAAATGCTCGAGGCTTTAGACGAAATGGCTCCCGGTATTTACTCCAAAGATACACTTCTTTATGGTGTAGAGGCTAAATTTTACTCATCCAGGCTGGAAGTTACTCCGGAGCTGGAAACCAGAGTAAAAAATTTATTTGCGGGAGGAGATGGAGCAGGAATAACCAGAGGGCTTATGCAGGCTTCTGTCGCCGGCCTGATTATAGGCAGGGAGATTAACAAAAGAAATGGCAGCGGAAACTAGCACCATTTTTGAGACGAAGATTAAACTCAAGCGAGGTAAAAATGGTCTGGCTACCGGGATTTGAACCCGGGACCTCTTGCTCCCGAAGCAAGCGCGCTACCAAACTGCGCCATAGCCAGATTATAATCTAAGATTTTCTATTTTTATCTCCACTATCTTAAATTTTATCATCAAATTGGAGGCTGCGCAACCTTAAGGAGAGTTTTTGAAGAACCAATTTATTGAGACCAAAGATGGCCTTTTTCCCTCTGTGCTAACAGGGGGGTTTTACTTTGGCGGATTTTTTAGTATAATGAATTAATAAAGCACTGTAAAAAAAGCTAGAAATTTTCGATGATATAACAGTGAACAGAAAATAACCTGAAAGAAAAATGATGAACACTTTTTATAAATACAGCTTTATTGCCCTGGAGGTTTATTATGCAAAATAAAGTGATTTCACCTGAGAAAAGTTTGCCGGAAGGAATGCGATTTTATCTACCCGAACAGGCGGAGATTATATCCAGCCTGGCGGGCAGGGGTATGAAACTGCTGGAGGGATGGGGTTACAGACCTGTCTACGTTCCGGCGCTAATACCCTACTCCACAATAGCAGCAGGCCTGGGTGAGGAACAGACAAAAAATTTTTACAAACTGGTTGATTACAGAGGAGAAATTCTCGTTTTGCGACCGGAGATGACAGCAGCCATTGCACATAGATTGAGCGACGAGCAGGACGATGAGGACGTTTTAGGACGGTACCAATACTTTGCCCCTGTATATCGACATGAAACTACACAGAGCGGTAAGAAAAGGGAAATATACCAGCTGGGGGCAGAGTTTTTGGGAGACAGTGATTATGCCGATATAGAAATTTTGATTCTGGCTCAGGATGTAATCTCTGCATGTGCAGGAGAAAGTTTTGAGGTGGATATAGGACATACGGGTTTTTTAAATAAACTGCTCGATGAGGTGGATATTTCTTCCCCGGAAGCGGAAAAGTTAAAATCGATGCTCGCCTGCCGGGATCTGGTTGGATTTCGCAGCAGCTGCCGGCAGTTTGCTCCTGAAGCCAGTGAAAGATTACTGAAAATTCCCGAACTGCGGGGAAAGGAGGAAGTTCTGGATAAGGCCGAAGCCCTGCTTTCTTCCTCTGATTGCCGTCCCATGCGTCAGCTAAGGAAAATTGAAACCGGCCTGAGGCGGGCTGACAGATATGAAAATGTGTATTTTGATCTAAGTCTTGTGAGAAATCTCGACTATTATTCCGGTATGGTGTTTGAGATAATTAGTCCTGAGCTGGGATACAGCATCTGCGGCGGGGGAAGATATGATAGACTTCTGGATAAGCTGGGCAGGCCGCAGGTTTCCGGCCGGGGATTTGCTGTGGGCCTGGAGAGGCTGCGCCTGATCAGGCGCAGTCGGGACGATAATGGATCCAGGAGATCTCCCCGGGCCGTTATTTGCTTTGACGAAATGAATAGTTTTCAGGAAGCTCTGGAGGTATCCAGGCTCCTCCAGGAAAAAGGTTATCAAACAATAATGTCTCCTGGCAGGGACAGCGATCAGCTGAAAAAGGATAATTCATCAGGAGAAGAGATAGTTCTTCGGCTGGAAGTTTTGGGCACCAGCGGAGATAAAGGGAGATACCGGGTTTTCATCGAAAATGATAGCGGATTTACGATGCAGGGAGATGATATAAATTGCAGAGACAGTTCGTTGATAACGAAAACTGAGGTGATAAAAATTGCAGAAAAAATCATTGAGAGTAGCACTGCCTAAAGGCAGGCTTTACGATGATGTCATAGAGGCCTGCCTGTCTACTGATCTTCTTGAGGATCCCGAACAGATATCACGGCTTTCCCGTCAGCTTGTGCAGAAAATTTCTGACAGCGGTCATCTATTTTTGCTGGCCAAGCCCACTGATGTGCCGGCATATGTTGAACACGGAGCCGCCGATATCGGGTTTACCGGCAAGGATGTCATCGAAGAAGAAGGCAAAAATCTTTACGAGGTGCTTGATCTTAAGGTAGGAAAATGTGATCTGGTAGTTGCTGTACCGGAGGAAATGGGTGTTAGCGATGTGAAGGATCTTCCAGATAATATCAGAGTTGCCACCTCCTATCCGCGAATCAGCCAGAGTTTTTTTCAGGAACAGGGCAAAAAAGCAGAAATAATTGAACTCAATGGATCTGTGGAGCTCGCTCCTCAGGTTGATCTGGCAGATATTATAGTTGACATAACTTCTACCGGTACCACTCTGCGACAGAACAATTTGAAACCTGTGAGGGAAATTATTTCCTCATCAGTAAGGATGGTGGCAAATCGTGTAAGTTATCGAACCAGATCGGACATCATTAAAAAAATATGCAGTCAGATGAGCAATGAGGGTGTGGCTGTGGAGGAGCCTCCAGCATGTTAGAGTTTATTGGCAAAGATTGCAGGGAAAAATTGGAAAGATATCTCCAGAATAGAAAGCTGGAGCTTAAAAGCGAAACTTTGAAAGATGTGACAGATATCATTGAGGAGGTGAGAGATGAGGGGGATAAAGCTCTCTTTTCTCTCACAAAAAAGTATGACGGGGCAGATTTAAATGAGCTCGGAGTTGATGAGGATTTTCTCAAAAATGCAGCTGTGAAGGATAATCTTTTGACCTCTCTGAAAAATGCCCGGGATAGATTGCTAAAGTTTTATGAGCATCGCAAACCCGATAGCTGGGTTCATCCCGGCCTGAGCGGAGAAGTTGGAGAAAACATACATCCTATACAGAGAGTGGGTCTGTATGTGCCGGGAGGCCGGGCTGCCTATCCCAGCTCCGCCCTCATGACAGCGATCCCAGCGCAGGCGGCTGGAGTTGAAGAGATTGCAGCAGTTACTCCCCCTGATGAAAGCGGCAGTATAAATCCGATAACCGCCAGGGCTCTGGATCTTTGCGGTGTTGATGAAGTTTATAAAATTGGTGGAGCCCAGGCTATAGCGGCACTGGCCCTGGGCACGGAAACTATCCCGGCGGTGGATAAAATAGTTGGACCGGGCAATAAGTATGTGACCGCGGCCAAAAAATTGGTATACGGTTTTGTGGATATAGATATGCTCGCAGGTCCCAGTGAAGTACTCATAATTGCAGATAGCAGCGCTGAGCCTGCCCTGATTGCTGCTGATCTTCTTGCCCAGGCTGAGCATGATCCGGAAGCCCGGGCGGTCGTTGTCAGCAATACAGTTAATATTTATGAGGATATTGAGCGGGAACTGATAGAACAGCTGGACAAAATTGAGACTTCTGCAAGGGCGGAGGAAGCTCTGAAAAATCATGGGGCTTTTTTTGCTGTAGAAAATTTAAATCAGGCGGTTGAGCTGGCTAACAGATTTGCTCCCGAACATCTTGAAGTTATGACCTCCAATCCAGCCGCCCTGGAAGGTCATCTGAAAAATGCGGGTTCACTTTTTCTGGGAAGCTGGACGCCGGAAGCTGCAGGGGATTATATCGCCGGGCCGAGCCATGTTCTTCCCACTTCCGGGACCGCAAGTTTCTTTTCACCCCTGAGTGTTAACGAATTTACCAGGAGCTGCGGAAGGATGAATTTCAACAGTTCCGAACTGATAGATCTCAGTCAGGATATCATGCGAATAGCCATTGCGGAGGGACTTCCCGCCCATGCTCGTTCTGTTGAGTTGAGGCAAAAAATTTTCCGGGAGTGATAAAGGGGCCCCCGGTTATTTACCCTGAGTTGGTCAATCAAAAAGCATAATTTTTGAGAGGATGATATTACATGGTGGAAATGAACAGGATTACGGATGAAACAAGCATAAAAGTGAGGTTGGATCTATATGGAGAAGGAAGATCTGATATAGAAACAGGGATAGGTTTTTTTGATCACATGCTGGAGCTGCTGGCCCGACACGGATTTATTGATCTGGAAATTCATGCTGAGGGTGACCTTGAAGTTGACAAACACCATACAGTTGAAGATGCAGGTATAGTCCTGGGGCAGGCTTTTAATAAATGTCTTGGTGATAGAGCAGGTATTACTCGTTTTGGGGACGTTCTTTTGCCGATGGACGAGGTCTTAGTCCAGGCTGCAGTTGACCTGGGCGGCCGGGCATATTATCATGGTAATATAGTGGCCGACAGGGCTGAAATTAATGGATTTCCCATCGAACTGGTAAATGAATTTTTTCGCAGCCTGGCCAGCAATGGTTATTTTAATCTGCATTTTTTGGTTCACAAAAGCGGCAATGCACATCACCTGCTTGAGGCATGTTTTAAGTCCTTTGCTCGATCTCTGGATTTTGCCCTGAGGCCGGAAAATCGTCTCGATGAGTCCCCTCTTAGCACTAAAGGACAGCTGGGGGAGAGTGGACGTCATTAGTACAGGTATAGTTGACTACGGTGCAGGCAATCTGGGCAATGTTGTTCGTGCCCTGGATTGGCTTGAAGTGGATAACAGAATAATCAGCTCCAGATCTGATCTATCCGACCTGAACAGGGTAAACGCTCTTATTTTGCCCGGAGTGGGCTCCTTTGGCGAAGGAATGAGAGGATTGAGCAGGAGAGGTCTTAAGGAGCCTCTTAAAAAAGCTGCTGCCGCCGGAAAACCTCTTCTGGGAATATGCCTCGGTATGCAGCTGCTTTTTTCCGGCAGTGAAGAAGCTTCCGGAGTCGAAGGTCTGGACTTTTTTTCGGGGTATTTTCGCCGATTTCAGCCTGAAAAGACAGGTAAAATTCCGCATATGGGCTGGAACAAAATGAAATTTTGTGATAATGAGATCGACCGCTTTTATTCCGGAGAAGCAGCAGATCCCTATTTCTATTTTGTTCACAGCTACTATATGCCTGCCGGGCAGGCAGGAGAAGATCTAACCCTGGCCACCTGCCGTTATGGGGAGGTGGAGTTTGTGGCTGCCGTAACTCGCGACAATATTACCGCGGTTCAGCCGCATCCTGAGAAAAGCGGCCGTGCGGGGCTTGCTTTTTTAAAATATTTTTTGGAGGAGGCAAATAATGAAGGTGATTCCGGCAGTTGATATACTTGAAGGGAAAGTAGTGAGCCTTTATCAGGGAGATTTTGAAAAGCGCCAGTTTGAAGAGAATGATCCTCTGGGGGCCGCGGAATATTTTGTTGAGCAGGGTGCCGATGAAATTCACATTGTCGACCTGGATGGTGCCCGTCAGGGAAAGCCCGGCAATCGCAATCTGATACTTGATATTATTAACGAACTTCAGGGGGTGGAGATTCAGGTCGGTGGAGGTATACGCAGCATTCAAACTGCCGGAGAATATCTGCGCCGGGGAGCTGGTGCTATTATAGTGGGGACGACTGCAGTTAAAAATCCCTATCTGATTGGTGAAATGATCCAGCAGTTTGGTGCGGATAGAGTCATAGTTTCTCTGGATGCCAGGAATGGCAGCCTGGCTCTCAGCGGCTGGGAAGAGGAGAGCGGGGTTGGTGTAAAAACTCACCTTTCGCGTCTTCTGGATCATGGAGTATCGCGCATAATATATACCGACATCAGCAGAGATGGCACTCTTGAAGGTCCCAATATTGACGCCCTCCAATCAATAGGACGGTATGAGGTGGAAGTTACCGTTTCGGGAGGTATCTCCTCGCAGGATGAACTTGAAGAACTTAAAGAACACGGTATTACTCGGGCTATAGTGGGAACTGCCCTCTATGAAGAGGAAATAGATCCTGAAGAACTGTGGGTGGAAGACCATGCTAACTAAAAGATTGATACCGTGCCTCGATGTAAAGGCCGGCAGAGTCGTCAAAGGAGTTAAATTTGTGGATTTAAAAGATCAGGGGGATCCTGTGGAGATGGCTGCTCGCTACAATGAGGAGGGAGCAGATGAGCTTGTTTTTCTGGACATCACAGCCAGCAAAGAGGAGCGCGATATTATCCTGGAGGTTGCGGAAAAAACTGCCCGGCAGCTTTTTATCCCCTTCACAGTTGGTGGAGGCATCTCCGATATCGATCAGATGCGAAAAATACTGGCTGCAGGTGCAGATAAAGTTTCCATAAATACTGCTGCAGTTAAAGATCCAGATCTTATATCAAGAGGAGCTAAAAAGTTTGGAAGTCAGGCGGTTGTCGTGGCAGTCGATGCCCGGCGCAGGGATGGTGACTGGCAGGTCTATATAAAAGGCGGCAGTCAGTCCACCGATTGGAAGCTGATTGACTGGGTTAAGGAAGCGGAGTCAAGAGGGGCAGGAGAAATTCTTCTTACCAGTATGGACAGGGATGGCACCAGGGACGGATACGATGTGGAAATGCTGGCTGAGGTAAACCGTGAGATTTCAATACCCCTGATTGCCAGCGGGGGAGCTGGATCTCCCCATCATCTATATGAAGCCCTTTCCCGGGGAAAGGCAGATGCTGTTCTGGCCGCTTCCATCTGGCATCAGGGAGAATACAGCATTTCTGAGTGTAAAAGTTATTTATCTGAGAGAGGTATCCCTGTTCGTCCTATCGGCTCTTCTTAAATATACTCCTGAGTTGGAGACACAATTTTTTGGCCATGGATCCGCCCCGGGCTTCGAAAAATTTCGAGTATCGCGTCGCTTCATAGCTTCCGGAAATGAGCATTATTAGAGTGAATTTAAATAAAATACAACAACCGATGAGGAGAAGAACCGCTTAAATACACTGCAGAATTTTAAACGGGTGATTTTTTTATGAAAAGTAGAGAAGACAATGAGAAAGAAAATAAGAAAGAACAGGAAAAATTCAATAGAAGTTTTTTACCTTCCTGTGGTATCGAAGGGATGCTGGATAAAATATCATTCAATGAACGCGGTCTTGTGCCCGCTGTGCTGCAGGATGTCAGCTCGGGCAGGGTGCTCATGCTTGCATACATGAATCGAGAAGCCCTGCGCAGAACGATCGCAGAGGGTAAAGCGTGTTTTTACAGCCGTTCTCGCCAGCAGCTCTGGCTTAAGGGCGAGACTTCGGGCAATTATCAGCTGATTGAGGAGATCAGATATGATTGTGATAAAGATGCTCTTTTGCTCATGGTTGAGCCCTCAGGTCCGGCCTGCCATACAGGCGAAGACTCCTGCTTTTATCGCAGCCTTGTATCCCGGAAAAAAATTGATGAAAATACAGAAGAGGCTGACTATAACTTCAATGATTCATCGGGCAGGTATTCTTTTCTGGACAGGCTCATAGCTTTAATTGAGAGCAGAGAAAGGGAAAGGCCGGAGGGATCATACACTGCACAGCTTTTCAATAAGGGCACCGAAGAACAGGCAAAAAAAATAGGAGAAGAAGGTGTTGAAATGGCCCTTGCTTCTCTGCAAAAAGACAGGGGCAGGGTTAAAGCTGAAGCTGCGGATTTAATTTACCATCTGCTTGTCATGCTTGTGGATCAGGACATTTCTTTTTCCGAAGTTGTGGGCGAACTGAGCCGGCGATTTTCCGAATAAAGTTTTACTGCTG
>CAZVZM010000030.1:0-22452 GCA_964630835.1 uncultured Halanaerobiaceae bacterium | reverse complement strand
CAGAAATGATAGAAATACATCCCGGGGTTAAATTTACATATATAATAGGGATGCTGGCGGGGAGACTGGAAATAATTCCCGTGATTGCACTTTTCAGACCTGATATCTGGAAAAAATAAAGGATCTTTTAAAATCCTGAGTTGCTTCCGGAACAAGTGCCTGGATAATTATTTGTGTTGGTTTAATTTTGTGGCCAAGCTGGAAAAAAAGATTAAAAAAGAAACTTTTAAAAGTCGGCTAATAAAATCGGTTTATCACCTATAGCTGTATTGACAACATTTTATTTAAGAAGAGCCAAAACAAAATGATTTGACGGAGGTGAATAATAAAATGAAGGAATATCTGGTTATAGGGCTGGGTTACTTCGGGCAGAGTATAGTCAGAAGCCTGATGGTCGAGGGGAATGAAGTGCTGGCTATTGATACCAATAAAGACAGAGTTAACAGCATTAAGGATGAGGTTACTCACGCCGTTCAGGCGGATGCTACCAGCAGAAATGCTCTGGAATCACTGGACGCCGGAAATTTTGACGTTGGTATAATCACTATAAAAGACAATACTCTGGCCAGTATACTCTCTACAGTTCTTCTGAATAAGATGGGAGTGGATGAGGTTATCGTCAGAGCCGGAACTGACCTTCACGGCGATATATTGAAAGAGGTAGGAGCAGATATGGTAGTTTTTCCAGAACGGGAGATGGGTGAAAAAATCACCAAAAATCTTATTGCCGCCGATATGGATGTCATGGATTTTATCCACTTTGAGGCGGATTACAGCATCATTGAATTAAGTGTTCCTGAATATCTGGCTGGTAAAAAAATTAAAGAGTGCGATCTATTTTCTGTTCATAATCTCGATGTTATTGTAGTCACAAGAGGAAAACAGATTAACATCAAACCGGAGAAGAGCTATGAATTAAAAGAAGGAGATGTAGCGGCAATAGTGGGAGAGGATGAAAATCTGGAGAAAATGATGATTGACCTGCGCAACAGATCCATGTTTGGGGTGTGATTACATATGAAAAATTCGAGTTCGCAGGGTTTTTCCCTGGAGCTTACACCCGCAAGAATTATTCTGCTGGGGTATTTAACTGTTATACTTACCGGAGCTTTGCTCCTTATGCTTCCTGTTGCTGCTGAGAGTGGAGAAACGACTGGTTTTTTAAAGACTCTTTTCACCTCAACCTCGGCCGTATGTGTCACCGGTTTGATTGTAGTCAATACAGCTGAGCACTGGTCTCTTTTTGGGCAAACAGTAATTCTGATTTTGATTCAGATTGGTGGCCTGGGTTTTATGACCCTCTCCACCATAGGTTTTATATTGCTGGGCAAAAAAATTTCACTTAAAAGCAGGATTTTGATCAAAGAGGATATAGGGGCTTTGAATCTCTCCGGGGTGCTGGATCTGATAAAATATGTGGTGGGATTGACGCTTGGAGCTGAAATAATAGATGCTTTTTCACTGTATTTAAACTTTCGCGGTCAAATGGAAGGCCTAAAAGCTCTCTGGTATGGTATATTTCACGCCGTTTCTGCCTTCAATAATGCCGGGTTCGATATTTTTGGCGACAGCCTGGAGGGTTTTACCGCCGATTTTGGGGTTAATTTGACCATTTCCGGACTGATAATTGTGGGAGGTTTGGGATTTATAGTGGCCAAAGAGCTTTTTAGTCACTTTTCGGCCGATAAAGCCAGTCGGGCTGCACGCACTCACATCTCTCTACATAGCAAGGTGGTTTTAGCTGTAACTTTATTTTTGCTGCTAACCGGAACTCTTGTATTCTTTGTTTTGGAACGAACGAATCCCGACACTATGGCCCATCTTTCTGCTCCTCACAGGATGCTGGCCTCCTTTTTCCTGTCTGTCACACCCAGAACTGCAGGGTTTAATACTGTGCCAACCGGAGCTCATAACATAAATACCCTGTTTTTTATGATAACCTTAATGTTCATCGGCGCCTCTCCCTGTTCCACAGGAGGAGGTGTGAAGACCACAACCTTTGCGGCGGTGTTATCCAGCATTCATTCAACGCTTTTTGAGCGATCGAGTTTTAATCTGTTTGAAAGGAGTATGCCCCGGGATACTGTGGAAAAAGCTATAGCAATAGTTTTTGTGGCCTTATTTTTGGTGATAGCTGTGACTTTTTTGCTGACACTGACGGAAGAAGCAGAATTTCTGGATATTTTCTTTGAATCTGTTTCTGCTTTTGGCACTGTAGGACTTTCCACAGGAATAACCGGACAGCTGAGTGCGGCGGGGAGAGTGATCATCATAATAACCATGCTGGCAGGTAGAGTAGGGCCTCTCACTCTGATACTTTCTCTGCGGGAAACAGACACCAGGGAAACATATCATTATCCAGACGAAGATATTATGCTCAGTTGATAACTGAAACTGCAGGCATAATAATATTGCAGTTAACCGGGAGGAAATTTATATGTATATAGTGATAGCGGGTGGAGGAATTGTGGGCAGCAATTTTGTGGAGAATCTGGCGGATAAACATGATGTGGTTGTAATTGATATCGATAGACAGGTATGCGAGGATATTTACAGCCGCTATGGGGCTGTAAGTGTTCACGGCAACGCCACCAGAGTGGGTGTTTTGAGAGATGCGGGAATAGAAAAGGCAGACGTTGCTGTAGCCGTGATGCGCAATGATGCAGATAATCTGGCCTTTACCGTTCTGGCCAGCGATATGGGCGTTGATGAGATACTGGTGCGCATGAGGGATCCAGAATACGAAAGTGCCTACCGCAGTGCCGGTGCTACCACGGTGGGCAGCGTCATGGAAATGATGGTCGATAAATTTATTATCGACATTGAGAAGCCGAAGGTTAGAAGGCTGGCTTCCCTGGGAGGTGGCCGGGCGGAGATATCCATTGTGACAATTCCCAAAGAATGTGCGGTCTGTGGTAAAACTGTATCAGAGATAGCGGCCGAGGAGAAATTTCCAGATGATGTCGTGATTGCCGGCATTTATGATGAGGAGGATGATGAACTGATAATTCCGCGGGGGCAAAGAAAAATCCACTCGGGCAATCGGGTTTTTCTGGTGGCAACCGAGGAAGACATGCACAGGGCGGCAGATTACCTGGTGCCTTCCTAATCCTGCTGGCCTGAAGGATGTTCTTCCAGGATATAATTGCGGTTGAGAATGGTGATGGCTACAGCCCAGGCTGCCATCATGAGCAGAAAAAGTGTAATGGTGGATGTTGTAACAGGATGGACTATGGAGTTACCGATAAGCACAAAAACCAGTATTTTGGGTATAAGACCCATGATGGAGGCAGCTATAAAGCGCCAGAATCTGTTGCCGGAAGCTCCCATAAACAGACTGACCGCTTCCAGATTAATGGGTATCAGCCGGAGTGTGAAAGCCATCTTGAGATCATTTTCCAGATTGTAATCCAGGATTTTTCTAAACTGTCTGCTGCGTGAGAGAAGTTTTTCCACAAAATCTCTGCCCAGGATGAAACCGTAGGAGTAAGTGAGGGAAAATTCCAGGAAGAGACCCCCGCAGATCAGCAGAAAAGCCAGGGGAGTAGAGAGCAGCATACCTGCTGATATATAGAAGAGAGGGGCAGGGAGAAAGAAAAATATCGATTTGGATGCAAAAAGAGCAATAATGGCCAGGGATCCATAGAAGCGATTTTCAGCTTCCATCACAAAGCCCTGGATATCAAGCATCCTCAGCTCGTCCCAGAAGAGATATACCGCCAGAAAAATAAACCCGGCTACAATAAATTTAAGTAGGGTACTTTTTTTCATATTACCACCGCATCATGCGCAGTTTTATCCGATCGCAAAGAAAAAATTGAGCGAAATTCATATAAAATGGAGTTGTACGATGAATTTCGCCCGATCAATGTGTATTTCTATAACTATTATAATAGCTCCTTCGATAAAAAACAAATTCACATCTTAATACTCTGCAGGGCGCTGTTCTATAGTGGTAAAAATCAGCTGCGCCATTCCATCCCTGATTATTCTCAGCATGATCTGCTCACCCGGCTCAGTATTTCTGATTTTTTCGGCAAATTCTGCTCCGGATGTTATCCTGCTGCGGTTAACTTCCCGGATGACATCGTAGGCTTTTAAGCCGGCGCGTTCTGCAGGACTATCAGCTATCACGTCCATAACTATCACTCCATCAGTGCTGTCCAGGTTTAGAGGGTTTTTAATTTCAGGAGTTACCTCCTGGTAATATACTCCCAGCCAGGGAAGGGTTACCTGGCCGTGCTTTTCTATTTCTTCCAGGGCAAATTTTACTTCATTTATGGGTATTGCAAAGCCGATACCCTGAGCTCTTGTCGCCACGGCTGTATTTATTCCAATTACTTCTCCGGCGATATTGAGAAGGGGCCCGCCGCTGTTGCCGGGATTGATGGCGGCATCTGTCTGAATTAAATTGCTGTATTGCCTGGACTTACCGGGAGAGGTGGGAATTTCAATAGGTCTTTCCAGGGCACCTATAACTCCCACAGTCACGGTGTGATCAAAACCATAGGGATTTCCGACAGCAATTACCCAGTCTCCCTGGCGTATTGTATCGGAATTTCCCAGTCTAATGGGATTTAGATTAACATCCTCTTCAATTTTGAGGACTGCCAGATCAAGGCTGTAATCGGCCCAAATAACCTCTGCCGACTGGCTTTCATCCTCCCCAAGCCTGGTGATAAAAATGCGATCACTGTCGGCGATGACATGCTGGTTGGTTACTATATAGCCGTCCTCTGTTACTATAAAGCCGGTACCCGATCCCCTTCTAACTTCACTTCGTCCCTCTTCTCGATAATATTCCGGAAAGAAAAATCTAAAGATGGGATCGTCATGAAAAGGATGTTTTTCTGCCAGGGTCACATCTCTTTCTGTGGAGATTAATACTACACTTTCAGCTACCTCCTCTGAGATATCAGCAATTATGCTGTTTCTGCTATCGGAGTGCAGCATATCTTCTGCCAGAACTGAGAATGAGAATAGAGGGATGAGAGCTGCTGCTGATAAGAAGATAGCTAACGTGAGGAAAATAATGGATAGTGAAACAGGCAGATGCAGAAGGGCTTTACTTTTAATATCAGATGGGCTTAATTTTAGCATTTTATTCAGTCCTTTCTGGAAAACTTAATTTTATTCTTCCTGTATTAGTCGTCAAGTTTTGCCTGAATTCATTTTCAAAATATTTACCTCTGGAATCTTTGAGGGTCTGTTCAAAATGAAATTTTCCTCAGCTTAAATTTAGTTTCCGGCCCAAAATAGAGCTTCCTCCGCGCAATCTCCTTCCTCATCTTACGCTCAGTCCGGCACATCTTAAGCTGAGGACACGATTTTTGGCCGTGTAACTGACCCGGACTTCGAAAAATTTTTAATAATTTTGCCTCATGACTTCCAGTATAAAATAAGTGCAGGCAAATGCTTTGAATATAATAAACCCAGTTTTCAACCCTTAAATCAGGAAGAAACTTTTTTCAAATAATTAAATTATACAGCAAAATAGTCAAAAAGTCAATATTATTGAGAAAAATATTATTCATAAGTAATATAGTTTGATATACAAATAATAGTAAATGTTATGAGGACATCGTGTATACTGTATAAAAAAGCTTTTACCTTACAAAAAATTTAATCAGGTTAGTTTTGAGGCATCCGCTCAATATAATAATGCAGGATACAGTTTTTTCAAAAGCCGAAAATACCGATAAAAATCAGAAAAGCCCGGTTCAGCCGCATTCATTATGCAGGCTGTTCCGGGCCTTTAAAACCACCATATTTTTCAGAACTCTGTTCATAATAGTTTGTGTATAGTAGATTGTCTTTGAAGATATTAACCTCCGCGGGCAGCCATAATTTCGCTGCTTTTAAGCTCATCCACATTTATGCCGGACATGGGCTTGCCCAGATTGGAGGAGATCTCAACCAGTTTATCGGGATCATCATAGTGTCTGGTGGCTTTTACAATTGCTCTGGCCCTTTTTTCGGGATTGCCGGAGCGAAATATACCGGAGCCGACGAAAATGCCGTCGCAGCCCAGCTGTCTCATCAGGGCAGCATCGGCAGGAGTGGCAATACCTCCGGCGGCAAAGTTTAAAACTGGAAGTGCACCCTCTTCTGCAACTTTTTTTACCAATTCAAAAGGGGCACTCATTTTTTTGGCCCTGCTCATGAGCTCTTCCCGGCCCAGACCGGTAAGCTCATTAATTTGAGCATTAATTTTGCGCATATGCGTGACCGCCTCTACCACATTACCGGTGCCTGCTTCGCCTTTGGTCCGGATCATTGCAGCCCCTTCGGCCAGGCGCCTCAATGCCTCACCCAGATCGGTGGCCCCGCATACAAAGGGGACGTCAAACTCTGTTTTGTTGATATGATTTTCCCTGTCGGCAGGGGTGAGAACCTCGCTTTCATCAACAAAATCCACACCAAGAGCTGAGAGGATCTGGGCCTCTGCAAAATGCCCTATGCGGGCTTTGGCCATTACGGGGATGTCTACGGCATCCATTATCTCCTGCATTAATCCCGGATCCGACATTCTGGCTACCCCGCCCTCCTCGCGGATATCCGAGGGGACTCTTTCCAGGGCCATCACTGCCACAGCTCCATTTTCCGCGGCAATCTCCGCTTCCTTTCTGTTTGTAACATCCATTATTACTCCGCCTTTAAAACTTTCCAGCATTTTTTCCACATCTTTCATTTTTACATACCTCCAGTTAGAAATTATCTCCCAACCCACAAAATTTGTTATTTAAAAAATGTAATGATACAATTAAAGATGAAAAGGAAAATATGGGGCTTATTAAACCATACAATTTGATTATATTATGACACAATATTTATTGTATGTCAATAGTATCTTAATTGTACCATAGAATGTACTATAGAGGGAGGGTTTTCATTGACATGGTGGCAGCATTTAGAGGTTGATCGGGAGGAGGATCTTCCGCTTTATCGTCAGCTTTTTGTTCAGCTGAGAAATTGTATAGAAAAAGAAAAGGTCAAACCCAATTCCAAACTGCCCCCGATAAGGGATCTGGCAGAAGAAGTGGGGGTTAATCCTGCCACGATTGTTAGAGCTTATGAGGAGCTGGAGGAAAAAAAATATATTTATAAAAAAGTGGGCAGCGGCAGTTTTGTCGCTCCTGAGGACAGCTATAAACCGGCTATCCGGGAAGAGGGTGAGGAGTCCTCTCTGGAGATGCTCGGTTTTGGGCAGCTCGATTTAAAGGGCGATATAAATTTTGCCAGTGCCACTCCGGCCGCATCCCTGTTTCCGGTGGAGGATTTTAAAAAGGCTATTGATCACGTTCTGGAGCGGGACAGGGGAGAGGCCTTCACCTATCAGCGCAGTCAGGGGTTTTATCCCCTGAGAGAGTCTATTCAGGATAATTTTGCCCGCCGGGGGTTAAATATTCCTCTGGATGAAATTCAGATCGTCTCAGGGGCTCAGCAGGCTATAGATTTGATCGTCAAGATTATGCTGGATTACGGTGACCGGGTTATCACTGAGGATCCCACCTATCCCGGTGCTATTTCTGCATTTAGCTCCCGGGCTGCTTCTATAGACAGGGTGGAGTTAAAAGAGGACGGTATGGATTTAAATAAACTGGAGTCCCGCCTGTCTTCAGAAAACTATCGGATGATATATGTGATGACAAGCTTTCAAAATCCCACAGGTATCTGCTGGAGTGAGGAAAAGAAAAGAGATCTTGTGGAGCTGGCCGGGAAATATGACGTCAATATCATCGAAGACGACTGTCTTTCGGAGCTTTATTACAGCGGTGAACCTCCCCGGCCCTTAAAATCCTTTGACCGGGAGGGGAGAGTCTTTTATATAAAAAGCTTTTCTAAAGTATTTATGCCCGGCCTCAGGCTGGCCTTTCTTACGCTGCCTGAAAAGTATCAATCCCGGCTGCTTGCAGCAAAACATGCAACCGATATTTCCAGCGCCGGTTTGACTCAGAGGGCCATGGATTTTTATCTGCGTGAGGAGTTGTGGGATCAGCATATTGAGCGTATGAGGGATTTATTTGGCAGCAGATTTAACATTATGCTGGAGCTGATTGAAAGTGAGCTTCAACCGGAGGTGAAATTAATATGCCGGCCCCGGGGAGGAATATATTTCTGGCTTAAGCTTTCTAATGCTTTAAAGGGAGAGGAACTCTATCAGCAGTCCAGACAGCGGGGAGTGGCAATGCTTCCGGGAGCGGTATTTTCCGAAGGGGGAAAATATAAAGATTATTTTCGTCTGAGTTTTGCGGCGGTAAGAGAGGAAGAGATCGAAGAGGGAATTGTCAGGCTGGCAGAGACGGTATCCGGACGGGAGTTGGGGGAAAGACAGGAAGATGATGGTTACCTTCCGCTTGTTTAATTCAACCTCTTCTACGAATAAGATAAAAATTTTGGATCTAGCCTGTTTAAATTTGCGGCAATTCATTGTATACTTGTGGTAGAGGAAATGCTTAAGGAGGTTTGCTAAAATGAATCGGGATTATATAGGAGTTTCTGCCTACGGGCTTAGACTTGGTGCTATTACTCCGGATGTAAATCTAAATGAGGAAATAATGTTTCTTTTAAATCGCTGCTTTGATGATGGAATGCTGGATGATGACGATGTTTTGTGTGTGACAGAATCTGTGGTTGCCCGCTCGCAGGGAAACTATGTTACTGTCGATGAAATAGTGGAGGAGCTGCATGAGGAACACGGCATTAAAGAGAATTACACACTACTTGTTCAATTTCCCATAACCAGCCGCAACAGGTTTTCAGCTATATTGAAGGCCTTTGCCCGGGCGGTGAAAAACGGAAGGGTAATTATTCAGCAGAGCTTTCCCGGTGATGAAGTGGGTAATCAGGTCGTAGAAGGAGAGCTGGAGAACGGGATGGTGCATGATTATGAGGAATTGAAGAGCAACCAGGAGCTCGAGTTTAATCATCCCATAACTGGGATAAATTATCTGGAGCTTTATCAGGATATAATAACGGAGGAGATGGCAGACCATGAAATTTATCTCTGCAATGATCCCCGGGCACTTATAACTGAAGAGATCGATGCTGTGATAATTTCTTCTATCCACAGCCGCCGCAAGGATAAACTGGAGGTCATAGAAAGGGCAAAACAACTGTCTAAATTTATCGAAGTGATGGATCTGACCAGCATCTGCAATGGTGAGGAGAGAAGTCAGTGGGGACTTCTGGGCAGCAATCTCTCCTCCGGCGAAAGAATTAAACTGGCTCCCAGCAAGCCCTTTGAGTTTGCCAGGAACCTGAAGGAAGAGATCAAAAATGAGCTGGAGCGAGATATCGAAGTTATAATATATGGAGATGGAGCCTACAAAGATCCGGAGACCGGCATTTATGAGCTGGCCGATCCCGTAACGGCTTTTGGCTTTACCTCGGGTCTGGAGGATAAAATTAGAAGGGGCAATAAGTATAAGTATATAGTGGATAAATACGCCAGCGAAGGCTATGATCAGGAGGAAATAGAGCGTATGATCAGAGGGGAAAAAGTAGAAACAGAAGATGAGGGCACCACTCCCCGCAAGGCCAAGGATTTAATTGCCAGTCTGGCGGACCTTATATCCGGTTCTGCCGACGAGGGGACCCCCCTGGTTCTCGTAAAGGATTTCCTTCGCTGATTTCTTAACCGAGAGAAAAAATAATAAAGGAAAAAGAAAAAAGAAAATAAAAGCGGCCCTGATAGGCCGCTCTAGATCTTGTTTCTTAAATTAATCAATCAATAATTTTCCTGTGATTTATACATATCTATTTCAATTTTGATCTCCTGGATGAAGCTAATTTTGTTGATAAATTTCAGTTGATATCAATTGTTTTTCTCTGTGTGCCATCATGCTCCTCTTTGGGCAGATCTATCTTGAGGATGCCATTTTCAAATTCGGCAGAAATTTCCTCTTCTCTGACATTGTCAAGCTGAAAGCTGCGCTGATAGGCGCCGGTTCTTCTCTCTCTTCTTAGATAGTTGGCGTCTCTGCGTTCCTGTTCCTGACTGTGGCGGGCTGATATTGTCAGGATGTTTTCCTCCAGTTCTAAATTGATATCATCCTTGTCCATGCCGGGCAGCTCTGCTTCAATTATAAATCTGTCATCCTCTTCTATAATGTCAGTTTTAAATCCTTCCCGGAAAACATCGCGCATGCCTTTCATTCCTTCGGAGAGAAAACTATCAAGGATGTTTTCGGCCGGAGAACGTCGGGTCCTTTTCCGTCCTCTACCTTCGTCAAAGGGTATCAGATCAAACATTTTTAGCACCTCCGTATTTTTATTTAATCACTAATTTTATCTTCCCTGACCTTCTGTAAATATTATAGGATAAAAGTCAAAGAAAGTCAAGGGCAAAAGGGGTGGTAAATTGAGTAAACCTGCTCCTATCTGGCGCCGGCTTCTGGCCGCCTTCATTGATAGTTTGATAGGATCCTTTCTTTTTTTTGTTCCCATAGTGGGAGGAATATTCGGACTTCTTTATATATTGAGCAAGGATGCAATTATGTACAGGTTGACCGGATATCCTCAATGGAAAAATAAGAGCATAGGAAAGAAGTTATTGGGTCTCAAGCTGGAGAAAAAAGACGGGACAAACTGGGGGGAGGGGAAAGAGAGTGAGGGAAATTATACAGTTGATATAAAAACCTCTGCATGGAGAAACCTCACTTTAGCTCCGGGCAGGGCAGTAAGGATCATACCTCTTCTGGGCTGGGTCCTTGGGCCAATTGTGGGAGCTATATTTAAATTGATCGAATTAATTGTTCTTACTTCCGATCCTGAGGGAATAAGACTGGGCGATCGCCTGGTCGGTACGATAGTGGTGATGGATGGAGATACTTAAGGTCCTGCTGTATCGGTTTATTTTTTTACCCATTATCATAACTTATTTAATTGACTTATTTAGGAATTGATGATAATATATTTATGCTCCCCCTTGCGAAAAATAAATTTAATTTGGGGATAAAATTTGATGAGGAAATCCTCACAAACTTTTGGTGCTGAGAATGTGCCTTAGCCTGAAGGGGGAGTAAAATAACTTCTATTATAAACTATTTAAAGGAGGCTAACTAACTTATGAAAAGAAGTCTTATGTTAATTGGGGTAGCAGCTGTCTCATTATCACTTGTTTTTGCTTTCTCCGCTGATGTAGCTGCTGACAGCCATGGTGAAGTTTCTTATGGGGAACACTGGGATCTATTGGACGGAGATTATCGAGGCAGCTTCATGGATCACGGTGTGATCAATATTAGTCTGCAGGTCACCCTCGAAGATGAAGAAATTGTGGGGGTAAGTATGAGACATCAGTATTATGACGGTGTAGATTATTATGATGAAGATGTCGCGGATACTTTTGTGGGTATCAGAGAACAATATGAATCAGCTCTTGAGTATCTGGTAGGGGCACAGGGTCTCAGCGAAATTAATGAAAGATTGGGGTATCTGGAAGGAACCCCCGATGGTACACCGGCTCTTGAAGCTATTGAGCCTGAAGAGGTGGATGGTTTCACCGCTGCAACTATCAGATCATCTAAGGTTGCTTCAGCTGTTCGGGATGCCTTTAACCGGGGAAGATATCGAGAATAATTTCTATAATTTAATCAGTTAGAAGTCAATTTAATTAAATTTGATAAGAAGTCATGAATACCATAATGCCAGAGAATGCTATAACGCAATAAAATAAGTAAGCCCGGCCCAAAAGGGCCGGGCTTAATAATTTTCATAATATTGCTTAACAGTAATAGCTGTCAATGTATGCTGATAAGTTTTTTTAACATTTTTTCGTTGAAAACTTGCGTGCATTAAATTCCTGTAAGATTTAGTTTATCAATCGAGCAACCAGCAGACTGCCTTCAAATAGTAAAATTAAGGGGCCGGCTAAAAAGGCCTGCGTTATAATATCTGGTGGAGTTAAAATTGCCCCAACAATAAAAATGAGGACGATAACATATCTTCTCATGGAAGCAAGGGTTTTGCGCTTTACCAGACCCATTTTGATCATCAAATTGAGAATGAGGGGCATCTGGAAAATCAGTCCAAAGGGGATAAGAAGGGTAAGCAAAAAGGAAACATATCTATCCAGAGAAATCATGGCCTCCAGTTCGGGACTGCCAAAGTTCAAAAGGAAATTTAGGCCCAGGGGCAGCACAATAAAAAAACCAAAGAGTACACCTGCGTAAAACAGGACCAGAGAAGTTGGCATGAGGATGTAAAAAAACTTTTTTTCCCTGGCCTTAAGAGCTGGCAGGACAAATTTCCAGAATTGATATATAACGAAAGGCAAAGCTATAAGAAGCCCCATGAGAATGGATACCTTTATATACGTTATGAAGGCTTCAGTAGGGCTTAAAAATACCAGCTCTCCTGCGGGTTGGGAAAGATAATCAACAACCTGTTCAGAAAAGAAATAAGAAGCAATAGAAAATACAGCCACAGCCACCAGTGATTTGACAATGCGGCTGCGCAGCTCTCCCAGATGTTCTACGATAGACATTTCTTTATCGGTCAGTTCTCTTTCATCATCTTCGGCCATGTTTCGGACTCCCTTTCTTGTTTATTGATAAATTTTCGAGTCTAATTAACTAATTGTTTGAGCCTGGAGCTTATTCTTCCTGTTTTTCTCCCTGTAATGTCTGATATTTTTTCTCAGCCTATCAACATTCATTATATAATGTTATTAACAAGAATTAAAGCCAGAGTCTTTCATTTAATATGTTTTCAACGGGAAACACAGAAATGATATTATTTTGAGATGTTTATATTTGCTTTATATTTTCCCTGTAATATTATATATGAAATAAAAGTGAGATTTTACAGGGAGGTGAAAATAGTGAAAAGGTATTTTGCACCAGTATTTATTGTAGTGGTTTTGCTGGTAGCTGGCATGATGGTTGTAAATATTCAGGCCGAATCGGTGGAAAATCATGAGATTAATCGCAGGAGTGAACGCGGGCCAGGAGTATACTGCGAAGTGTGCGACGGTGAGCCTCAGCAGCTGGAGCAGAGAGAAGAATTTAGGAGAGAAAGGATGGAAGAAAGAGCAGAAGGAGATCGGGGCGAAAAGAATTTTAGACAGCAGCGCAATCAAAAAATGAGACAGGGACAGCAGTTATAATATTCTCCACAGATTTGTTTTCTCTGCAGAAAAGCCTGTCTGTGGGGGAGCTATAGAAGGAATCTGATCTGAACGGGCAGAAAAATTGAGAGGCAGTATTTAAGCAGGGGTTGAAATATTTCAGCTCCTGCTTTGAATTTTGGAGGACTCTGTCACTTTTCCGAGAAATAATCCAACAGTGGAAGCTATTTTTAAATGCTTATCCTTGAAAATATGTGGCTCTATTCACATGAAATATCCGCAAAATTAAAACTGAGGAGAAAACACTCTCCCTGTGCTGGAGGTAATTTATAATGAAGCACAGAGTGCTTGTCGTCGATGATGAAGAAAAAGTGCGAAAAATTTCCGAGCGCTACCTGGAAGAAGCTGGATTTACAGTGGAAACTGCAGCCAGGGGCGATGCAGCTCTGGAAATGGTTTATGAGAATGAACCGGATTTGCTGGTGCTTGATCTTATGCTGCCGGGGATTTCGGGCGAGAAGGTGGCAGAGGAAATCAGAGATTTTTCTAATCTTCCCATTCTCATGTTAACCGCCCGTTCATCCGAGAAGGAAAAACTGGAAGGATTTGAAAGAGGAGCAGACGATTATGTGGTAAAACCCTTCAGTCCCAGAGAGCTGGTGGCCCGGGTTAAGGCTATTTTAAATAGAAACAGGGATTTTTTCCAGGTGAAGAAAGTATCCTTTCCCGGGCTGGAGCTGGATGTTTATCCGGGGGAGAATAAATTTATTGTTGGCGGGCAGGAGGTTAATCTTACTGCCACAGAGGCAGGGATTTTCCATATTCTGCTGGAGCACAGGGGGCAGATTTTAAGCAGGGAACAGCTTGCCCGCAGGGCCCCCGGAATTAATTTTGAATCTATGGATCGCACCATCGATGTTCATGTAAAGAATATTAGAAAAAAATTATCTTTGCCCAGGGATGATCTCATCGAAACCGTATATGGCAGAGGTTATAAAATGCGAGATGATATCTGCTGTGAAAAGTCTTAAAATAAGATTTTTTCTGGGTGCATTAATCATAATAATAATAACCATTGTGGGCACAGCAGCCCTTTTCAATGTGGGCCTTGACAGGTATTTTACGGATTTTCAGCTGGAGGAAACTCTCCGGGATCTGGAAGATTTAGAAAGTAGACTTAATGGAATATATGAAGAGACAGGAAGTCTGAATGAGGTTAGAAGAGAAATCAGAGAATATGCAAGATTAAATGATCTTAATTTTCATCCAGCTCATGGTGGTATGGGGGGTCGAATGCGGGATAATGATCGAGCTGAAGGAAAAGAGGGTATGATGAGAGAGAGCATGATGCGCAATCTGCCGGAAGAAGGTTATGAAATATACGTCGATGATCATTATCTGGGTCTGATTTCCTGGCCTGAAAGGGATGAACGCTCTGCTCTTGCAGCTGAAATAGAGGAGAGGACGGAAGCTTTTATCAGCAGCATAAATGCGTTTTTAATCCCTCTGGCGGGAGTGGTAATCCTGGCTGCAGCAGCAATGACTTACTACCTGGGAAGCAGATTGACGCGTCCGCTGGAAAATTTTATTGGAGCAGTTAAGAAAATGCGCAAAGGAGAGTATGATATTGAAATTTCCGCGGTTGAGACGGCAGAATTAGAGGATTTAGCTGAAGAGATATCGGAACTGGGAGACAGACTTCAATATCTTGAAAAAGTGCGGCGAGAGTCGGCTTCGGACTTCAGTCATGAGCTTCGCACTCCTTTGAATAACATCCTTAACTATTTAACTGCAATTGAAGATGGGGTTTTAACTCCTGATGAGGAGACCATAGATGAGCTGCTGGATGAAACTCAGCGCTTGATCGATCTTACTGATCGGCTCGATGACCTGGCTTCAGCTGAGGAGAAAATCAATACTCTCAAAGGGCAGCCTCTGGATGTTTCTGAATTTTTGAAAGAACTTAAGGATATTTATAAAAAGAAAGCGGAAAAAGCGGGGCTGGATTTTGAAGCTGATTTTGCAATCCGGGACAGAAAAATCAGTCTGGATAGAGATGGACTGCGCACTATCCTTGATAATTTACTGTCCAATGCAATAAAATACACAGATCCAGGCGGAAAAGTTTATTTCTCGGCAAGTCAGAAATCTGATGAAATTACAATTGAGGTAAGAGATACAGGTATTGGCATCGATGAGGAAGAACTGGATCTAATTTTTGAGAGATTTTACAGGACTGATAAATCCCGCAGGAGAGAAACCGGAGGTTCCGGTATCGGTCTGGCCATAACCCGGGAGATGGTTGATGCAATGAACGGAGATATTTTTGTGGAAAGTGCAAAATCAGGGACCGCTTTCAATGTGAAAATTCCCGTGAAGATATTGAAATAAATCAATGAGCCAGGGGTATTGACTGGATACGTTTTATGCCTTATTATAAAAGTGAAGCTGCTTCTTCAATGCTTCTAAAGAATATTTTATCTAAAATGAAGTCAAAGCAATGGTAAATCTATATTTAATGTGTTGAATTCCTCGGTTTATCTTCAAAACCGCTGCCTTAAAAGGATTTTATATATGCTATAAAGCAGGGAAAAAAATTCATTGTGAGCGGAGCTTTATAACTTTCGGAAATACATTTTATAAAAGTGAACTGAATAAAATTCAATAACTGATCTGGAGAAGACCTAATTTCTCATTTCCTGTTTTCATATTTTCAGATGTATCACCATATAAAAAAGTGAAAATTAAGTCAGCTGCAAATAACGGGGCTTAAATATATTTTCTTTTGTGAATTTTATAATAACTGTTTTTGCTGCAAAAAGTTGCTTTACTGCCAATCTGTTTGAAATGATCGTTGACATGTCAGGAATCATAACTCAGGAATTTCGACGATATCGACTTTATGCAGTGCAATCATAACTGTTTTTATCACAAGCTTCTTTCACAATTATTATATACAGGAGGCATAAATAATGTCAGAAATAAAAATCGAAAAACCCTCAAAAGAAGAGCTGGAGGAGTTGGATGTCGAGTCCTGGTCTGTGTGGGAGAAAGAAGTTTCTGAATTTGATTGGTATTATGATGAAAGGGAAGTCTGTTATCTGATCAGAGGTGAAGTGGAAGTGAAGACTGATGAGGAAATAGTCAGATTTGGAGAGGGAGATCTGGTTACGTTTCCTGAAGGACTGGAATGTGTATGGAGAATAAAGGAAGATGTCAAAAAGTATTATAAACTGGGCTAGCAGAGAAAAAAATTTCATTGTGAGCGAAGCCTAATAGCTTCCATGAATGAGTTCTATAAAAGTGGGAAAATGTCTTAAATGTAAGTGTTCTTAAACAAAATCCAACAACTGATGTGGAGAAGAACCGAAAAAAATTATCCTCTCTAAATTAGCTGGTCAAATTTTATTTTAGCTTACTTTTTTAAGGATTATCCCTGGAAGTTTTGAAGCGAAGTGGCATTTGAAATTTTTCCAGGCCTAAATCATGTCCATGGCCAAAAAACTTAATTTTCCAGAAAGAAGGGGGGAGTGATGTCGGTGAAGAGAAGAGATTTTATTAAATTTTGTGCGGCGGCAGCAGCTGCTGGAGCGGGAGTGTTTGAAGTGCGGAATATTTTTAGTGACGGAGGAGATGATGTTAGCATCTCCGCTGATGAAATCGGAGAGCTAAAAGAAGCCTATCATTACAGCAGCCTGGAGAATGGAGATGTCCAGTGCGGAATATGCTTTCGCGAGTGCAGGATTCCCGAGGGCAGTTCGGGCTTCTGTCGGATCAGAGTAAATGAGAATGGAACACTTTATAATAAAGTTTACGGTCGGCCGTCTGCCGTGAATGTTGATCCGATAGAAAAGGAGCCCATGCATCATTTTCATCCGGGCACAAGTATCCTCTGTGTGGGAACGGCCAGCTGCAACTTTCGCTGTAAATTTTGTCATAACTGGCATCTGTCCCAGCGGGATATTGATGAAGTTTCAAGAACTTATGACCTGGCCCCGGAGCATATAGTAATGGAAGCGGAGACGGGTGAAGTTCCGGGGATTTCTTTCACCTATAATGAACCCACTGTGTTTTATGAATACATGTATGATATATCCCGGCAGGCCAGCCAGGAGGGGTTCAATGTAATATTTCACAGCAACGGCGGCATGCAGGAGGAGCCGCTACGTGAATTGCTCGAATATGTGGATGGCGTGACAGTTGATCTAAAAGCTTTCACCAATGAATTTTATCGTGATGTCTGTCAGGCGGAAAAAGAACCTGTATTAAATACCCTCAAAACTATTGAATCTGAAGGAGTCTGGCTGGAAATAGTCAATCTGGTCCTCCCCGGCTTCAATGATGATGCTGAAGAAATAAGGGAGATGTCTACCTGGATTAAAGAGGAGTTAAATCCAGAAGTCCCCGTGCATTTCAGCAGGTTTTCTCCTTCCTATCAGATGACAGATCTTTCTTCTACTCCTGTAGATACCCTGGAAACCTGTCGGAATATAGCCATGGACGAAGGTTTAAAGCATATTTCCATAGGAAATGTTCCCGGACATGAAGCCAATTCTTCTTTCTGCCCTGACTGCGGCCGCAAAATAATTGATAGGTTTCATTTTTCTGTGAATGCTATAAATATGGAAAATGGCAGCTGTCAGTACTGCGGCAGTGAAATTGCCGGTGTATGGGGATGAGAATAACTTTTCCCTCCCTTTCTCCCTGGATTCCTCTGGCAGCTTCTATTATTCTGATCGGGATCGGGGGAATGGTGGGTCAGCTCCTTCTTATCCGGGTGCTTATGGTTATATTTTTGGGCAATGAGCTCTCAATGAGCCTGGTTATTGCCAGCTGGCTTCTTTTTGAAGGGCTGGGATCCTTTCTGGGAGGGAAAATAAGCCACAGGAAGTCTAACAGCGTTCATAAGATTTTTCTGATAATTTTCACAATTTATCCGCTGCTGCTGGCTGGAGCTGTTTTCCTGGCCCGATTTATGGGGCATGGACTGCCGGGCCTTATTCCCGGAGAGGCCATGACGCTGGGGCAGATGCTTCTAACCTCTATTTTGACTGTGGGAGTTACGGGGATTTTTCATGGCAGCCTTTTTCCGCTGGGAGCTCAGATGCTGCAGCAGTCGGCGTTAGAGCTGCCGGTCAGCCGCGCCTATATAACAGAAATTGTGGGAACAATTCTGGGCGGTCTGATATTTGTTTTCCTGCTGGCTCCCCGATTAAATGCCATGGAAATATCGCTTGGTTTGATAATATTTCATATTCCCGTAACTCTTCTTTTGTTAAGTATGTCCGCAGGGAGCGGATCGGACGAAAAATACGAGAGCAAATTGAAGAGAAAAGCTGTTCCCGTTATCATTCTGTTTTTGCTGGCCATGATACTTTTTTTCCCCTCTTTGAGTTCGTATCTGCACGAAGCTTCTCTGGCCGGACTCTGGCCGGAGGGGGATATTGTAGGTTATCATAATTCTCCTTATGGTAATATTGTAACGCTGGAACAGCAGAATGAGATAAGCATTATTTATGATGGCAGGCCAATAATATCCCTTCCTCATCCCGATACTGCCTCTCTTAAGGATTATGCCTATCTGGCTGGAACAGCTCATCCTGAACCCGATGAGGTGCTGGTGCTGGGCGCGGGACTGGGAGGGCTGCTAAATTATTTTCTGGATCATCCTGTGGAAAATCTGACCTACGCTGAGCTCGACCCCAAACTGCTGCAGGTGGCGGAGAATATAGAAGCGGATATTATCGATAGAGAATTTGGGGATGAGCGCACTCAAATAAAGAATGAAGATGGGCGTCTTTATCTTAATAGAACAGAGAGAAAATTCGATCTAATTGTGCTCGGTCAGATGGATACTGATACTTTACAGACCAACAGATTTTTTACCGAGGAGTTTTTTCAAATAATTGATCAGCGATTGCACGAGGGCGGTGTGCTTGCTTTTACTCTGGAGGGCTCGCTCACCTATTTAGGAGATGAAATGGGGCTACTTAACAGCTCCCTTTATGAAACTGCAGGCGAAGTTTTTTCAGAAGTTAAATTAATCCCCGGGGATCAAAATATTATGCTGGCCTCGCATGAAAAGATAGAATTGAGCCCCGAAGCTTTTTCTGAAAGGCTGGAGGAAAGAGGTATTTATGGAGGAATGTTTACCCGGGGTTATCTAGATTTTCGTCTGGATCCGCACAGAATTGAGGAGTTTAATCTGCGCCTGGAGGAATTTGGGGCGACAATAAACAGGGATTTTGCCCCAGCGGGATTTCTTTACGGGCTTTTAAACTGGGGCAGTGCCTTTGCTCCGGAAGCTCTGAGAATAATTTACGGTCTGGCCGCCCGGATGAACTACATTTTGCCGGCTGCTGCGGTGCTGGCCGGCCTGCTTATCTGGCGCCTGCTCTTTATGTCCGGGGCAAAAACTGCCAATAGATATACCTATGCTATAGCCACCAGCGGAGGAGCAGCCATGTCTTTTGACCTCTTTACGCTCTTTGCCTTTCAGAGCCTTTTTGGACATATTTACCAGCTTAACGGGCTTTTTATCGCTGCTTTTATGGGGGGGATGTTTTTCGGGGGGAGGTTAAGCCACCGGAAGTTAGTGAAAAAGACCAGTGGCTTAAAATTTATATTTTTGCGTCTGGAGATGGGAGTAATAGCTATGCTTTTGATATTTCCGCTGATGGTAAACCTGCTCAGGGGACTTATGCTTCTGCCGGCGGCAGCAGTTTTGGGGGCAATTCTTTGCGTTATTTTTGCCCTTTTTTCTGGAGGTATAGTTGGCGCACAGTTTCCACTGGCCACCAACTTGCTTCCTGATAGATTTAAAAAGGAAGCAGGCACTGCGGCAGGAAGACTTTATACGGCGGATCTGATAGGGGGATGGCTGGCTGGAATGCTGGTGGGCATTGTGCTCTTTCCTCTGATGGGTCTTACCACAACTCTGGTCCTTCTGGCCCTTTTCAAGGCAAGCAGTTTGTATTTAATTCGGAGTTTGTAAACGCCGGAGTTTTTTGAAGATAGGTAGGCAGGGGGTGTAAATCATGGATCGCCGTAAGTTTATCAACTTGAGCTGCCGAACCCTGGCCTCGCTGATGATGCTTCCGGGATTATCCGGCATTTCTCTTCATGAAAATTTTTTATCGGATGAGACACTAACTACGGGCAAAAAAGCCAGGGCAGCAGGAGAGATACAGCTGACGGAGGAGGAAATAAAGGCCCGGGAGGCTATGTATTATTCCCGGCTGGAGAATGAACAGATTCGCTGTGAGCTGTGTTTTCGGGGATGCCGTCTTTCCCCCGGAGACAGGGGATACTGCCGTGTGAGAAAAAATCATGAGGGAAAGCTTTATACACTGGTTTATGGTAATATGACTTCAGTTACCTATGGGCCGGTAGAAAAGAAACCACTTCATCAATATAAACCGGGAGCTCAGGCTAACAATTACGGTACAGCAGGGTGCAACCTCAGGTGCAAATTTTGTCATAACTGGCGGCTTTCCCAGAAAAAACTGGAAGAAGTCGGGCGTTATGAAGAGCTTACTCCGGAGAGAGCAGTGCTTAATGCCCGCAGCAGGCAGGCCAGTTTGATTTCTTTTACCTACAATGAGCCTACTGTTTTCTATGAATTTATGCTGGATACCGCCAGAAAAGCTCGTGAAGAAGGCCTGGGTGTAAATGTCAATACAAATGCTGTGCTGCAGGAGGAGCCGCTGAGAGAGCTCATGCAGCATGCTGATTCTGCCACTGTAGATTTGAAAGGATTTAGCGAGGAGTTTTATCGGGATATCTGCGAGGGAGAGCTGGAACCAGTGCTAAACAATCTCAAAATTATGAAGGAGATGGGCGTATGGGTTGAGGTGGTTAATCTGGTTATTCCCACTCTCAATGATGATGAAGATATGATAGAGGACATGTGCGGCTGGCTTTATGAGGAGCTGGGACCGGAGACTCCCCTGCACTTAAATAGATTTATGCCCCGATATAAGCTGCAGGATCTTTCCAGCACTCCCGTAGAAACACTGGAAAGGGCGAGGAATATTGCAATTGACAGGGGTCTAAAATACGTTTATATTGGTAATGTGCCGGGTCATGATTATAACGCCACGTTCTGTCCGAACTGTGGAGAAGAGGTGATAAAGAGGCATCATTTCAGCATTGAAAGTGTTAATATAAAGGAGGGCGAATGCGAATTTTGCGACCAGTCAATAGCCGGTATCTGGGAGGATTGACCGATTTTGAATTTCGTGATGATGACTGATTATTTCATGGATAATCATGCCCGAAAAATGGGATGAGCTGTGCTGATCACAGCTCCAATAAACATTATGAATGTTATCTCAAACAAAGTTTACAAATTGGTGTGGGGAATAACCTCAAAAAATTTTTGAGGAGGAGAAATAATGAGGGGAAAAATAAAGCGGTCAGGATTTAGGATTGCTTCGTGGGCTGCTGTGCTTGCAGTGATTGGCCTGGGTATAGTTTATTTAGGCACATCTGCTGGAAGTGGTGAGGAAAGGAGCGTACAGGAAACTGTTGAACTGCCTGAGATCGAGCATGAAGGAGTTGTTGAGACAATATATAACAGGTATTCAGTGCGCAGCTTTACAGACGATCCTCTGAGCAGTGAGGACACTGCTCACCTGCTCTGGGCCGGTGAGGGCATCTCCGTGGATGGTGTAAGTGGGCCCACCAGAACTTCACCTTCGGCTGGAGCCACCAATCCCCTGGAAATATTTTTGCTGGCAGGAAATGTGGAAGAGATGAGTGAGGGAGTATATAATTACGATGTAGAAGGACATGAGCTTGAGCAGGTAAAGGATGAAGATCTCAGGGAAGATCTCGCCGGAGCAGCCCTGGGACAGGATCCGCTGGCGGAAGCACCGGCTGTTCTTGTTGTTGCTGCTGATTATGAGCGGACCACGAGGAGGTACGGCGAGAGGGGAATTCAGTATGTGCACATGGAGTCAGGCCATGCAGCTCAAAACATAAATCTTGTGGCCGAGGAGAGAGGACTTGGAGCGGTAATTATCGGAGCTTTTGACGACGAAAGAGTTCAGGATATTATAGGAGCTGAGCAGGCAGAACCTTTGATATTAATACCTGTAGGCTACGAAGCATGAGCTAATGGAGGAAATGTAATATGGTCGATACTATAAAAAGATTTAAATTATTAATTACCCCTGGAAAAGAATGAGTTTAAGAATATAGCTGCTGGGATGAGCTCTGACGATAAGAGAGTTCATGGAGGAATACTTAAATTTAACGAAGAAGAGGAGATAATTGAAAATATAGAGGTCTATTCCAGAGAGTGGTGGGCGGACTTAAAAGTTAATGGCAGCAGGTGAATGATCACTTTAAGCTTCCAAAAAAGATCAAGGGAGAGGGAT
>CAZVZM010000029.1:20719-24371 GCA_964630835.1 uncultured Halanaerobiaceae bacterium | reverse complement strand
CCGCGCTGAGTCCTTATCATCTCGGTAAACTCCTCGGCTAAGTCCACATTTGACATCTCCAGAGCTCCGGCTTCTATCTCACCGCGGCCGCCGGTACCGGCCACTCCAATGCTGGCTTCACCGGAGTTTGCAGACTCCAGGAACAAACTGCCTCCCTCCCTGAGAAGGCCGGCGGGATTTTCAAAGTCAGCCAGAGCTATCTGACCTATCGGAGCATCAAGGCCATTGGTATATTGCCCCACAATGGTTCCATCAGTTTCAATGGAGAAGTTATTAAGGACACCGGGCTCATAGCCGTCCTCTGCATAACCCTCCGCAGTGGAATCATCAGCCTGCTGCATCACCTCAGCAAAATTTATATCCAGACCAATCGGTTCGTCAGGGGTCTCCATTTTGAATTCATCTCTATCTGTTAAGCCTAAGTCAACATAACTAGTTTCAAATATTCCATCATCATCATCGAGAGCAGATTCCTCAAAATCCAATCTACCCTCATTATCAAAAACCAGGTGTTCCAATCCTTCAAGAATAGCATCATCGTGATTTTCAATTTCACCATCCTCATCAAGAAAATGGCTATATCTCTCAAGGTCATCCAATCTAATTTGTACATTCCACTCGGATTGATCCTCAGTTTGATCATTTTTTGTAAAATCCATGGCTATCCTGTGCCTCTGACCCTGGGCATCGAAAATATCAAATGTTGATGTATGATGAGGATACAGGATTTCTCCATCACCATCATGCCATACAAATCTTTCCTCCTCTTCCACCCAGCCATAAGTATCAGCTTCGTGTTCACTAAGCCAGTTCTCTTCAGAAATCCTCGTGTCAAGATTGCCATCCACTGTGGCTTCAGTTGTATATAAGTCTATTCCCTCCGGCATTGGCTCTCCTATATTTATATCGATATCTCCGGCTGCGGTATCATTATCCACGACAATTTCTCCTTCTCTGACCAGGGTATCACTCCAGCCCTGCACTCTGAAACCCTGGGCAGAATTGACAAGATGGCCGCTGGCATCAACTTCGAAAGCCCCATTTCTGGTATACATGTTCTGGGTTCCATCACTCACAACAAAGTAACCATCGCCCTCAATTGCGGCGTCCGTGGGGACACCGGTGGATTCCAGGCTGCCCTGGGTTATATCGGTATTTATGCTGGAGACTTGCACACCCATACCAACCTGCTGTGGATTGATCCCACCCCTTTCAGCTCGGGGAGCAGTAGCAGCCTGTTCTGTCTGGGCCATCATTTCTGCAAAATTAACATTACTGCCTTTATAACCAATGGTATTTACATTTGCAATATTATCCCCAATGACATCCATTCTCTCCTGATGAGAACTCAGGCCAGAAACACCGGCAAACATTGATCTCAACATATTAATTAAAACCTCCCTGTGGATCGGCGGAAAGCTGCAATCAGCAGCTTTCCCGGGCCTCCTCACATTGAGGTCCAGCCCTTCACCGATATTTTTTGATTAATTTTAAATCATTTTCACATCATCACCGCACTGTCAATATTGGTAAATACGTTTTCCCTGACATTAGCTTCATCAACAGCAGTGATCACCGTTTTGTTTTCCACACTAACTATATAGGCCGTATCTTCAACCATGATCAATGATTCCTGAGCACCTTTCTCTTCGGCCTTTTCCACACCCTCTGAAAGCTTATCCAGAGTACGAGAAGTAACATTTATACGGCGGGATTCCAGGCGCTCCCGGGCATGGCGGGAAAATTCAATTTCCTCTTTTTCCTGAAGATTTTCCTCCAGAACTTCTTTAAAATCAACACCGGAGGTATTATCCTGCTCTGTTTCAACCTGCCTATCCTGAACAGGCCGGGTATTTCTACCGGGCTGAATTGGCTGATTAATCATCATCCTGTCATCCATCGTTATAACCTCCTTCCCGCCATTTATCCACCGGACATGACAGAACTTATACCGCTGAGGGGATATTTTTCCTCCTGTCCTTCGAGGTGTAAATATACTTCCTGGTTCTCCCAGCTAACTTTGGTTACTTCACCGGTAATTTCCTCATCAGCCTCGCTGTCAAAAGTTTCAACTTCATGACCGATTAGATTGGCACCTTCAGCCAGATTCTGCCTCTCCAGAAAATCATCCATGGAACTGTTCAGATTTTCCATCTGTTCCAGCTCGCTGAACTGAGCCATCTGAGTAATGAATTCCCTGTTATCCAGGGGATCAAGCGGATCCTGATGGGCCAGCTGTGTAACCAGGAGCTCCAGAAATGCATCTCTTCCCAGTTCTTCTCCTTCAATTCTATCCACTTCTTCTCCCTGTCCTTCTGCAGCCATTTCTCCAGCAGCAGTGGGAGTGGTCGACTGTAACATCATCTTCCTTTCACCTCCGCAAATTGAGCCGGATTGGAACATCAATTCAACATTAAGGCATTAACTCCAGGCGTGCTGATATTGTTTCCAGCGCAGCCATCGGCGAACGTTTTCATCAACAGTATCCACCTCAGTCTGTTCAAGTGAGGAAAGGCGCCCTATCATCTGAGGTTGAAAATCCTCTTCCAGACTGCTTTTTCGCGATTTCTCCTGAAAGAAATCATCTTCCAGATCATAACCGGAATTTTCCCCGTGCTGCAGAAGGCCATCCTCATTATTTCTCTCCTCAATGGTGATTTCTCCCACATCGAAACCTTCCTGGAGCAAATTTCTCTGCAGAGAGGCAATTTCATTTTCAAGCTCACTGCGAACGGCACTGTTTTCTACTACGAGGTGAGCAATAACCTCTCCGTTATCGACTGTGACTTCTATCTCTACACTGCCCAGAAATTCAGGCTTCAGCTGCAGGATCATACTGTTTCCATCCTGCTGCTTAATATCACCGATACCGCTGGAGATCTGATCAACAATATTTGCCTCACTAAACAGGATCTCACCTTCAGCAGCACTTTCAGAGAAAGAACTCTGAAAGTTACTTCCTCCCAGCATTAGATCTTCCAAACTGGAGGAAAGCTGATAGGAAACTTCCCCATCTGCGCCTCTCACTCCCTCACCTTCATCAGCGAGGGTAACAAACTCTTCTTCTGGAGGAGTTAAATTGTCCATTTCCTCCTCCAAAAATAGAGCCGCCGTCAATTCCTGCCAGCTGTAATTTTGAGATGATTCGGCTTCGAACACTAAGTCAGACCCGGCAAGATCCATGGCTTCTCTGTTTTCACCTGCCAGATTCATCCAGAGCTCATCCAGATTTTCCCTGGTATTTTCACCCTGAACTTCCATCTGATCAAAGAATCCACTCCATATCCTGGAAGCCAAACGGGCCGACTCAGAATTAGATTGTCCATCCTCAGCGTTGTAATTCGGGAATACTTCAGGATCCGATATAAAATAAGCCCGCTCATTTCCTTCCATCTTTCCACTCTGCTGCAATCTTTGCAGAAGTCGGGTTAATTCCTCTCTATTCAAAGAGAGTTCATCCGAAGTGCTGTCGAAAAGTTCATTGAACGCTGTAGTTTCCTCGTAATGCATATCATTTCCAAGCTGAGTTAGTATTTTCAGCATCTGATTTCTGGTGCTATCATCCAGCTCATTTAAATCTTTCGAACTCAATTCTGACAGCATTAACTTCACCAAAAACTCCTCTTTCTCTGCCTGGCTGGCTTCCTCCAGA
>CAZVZM010000029.1:0-20619 GCA_964630835.1 uncultured Halanaerobiaceae bacterium | reverse complement strand
TTCATTGACTGCCGCCAGATCCTCCGGATCCCCTTTTAATGTCTCCAATACTTCCTTCAGGGACTCTTTGATCATCTCCGCATTCTCATCGATGAATTGTCTCAATGCATCCCTGCCTGCAGCTTCATCTTCTACTTCTTCAAATTTTTCATGGTCTACTTCTTCCATCGCCTCAAGCTGAATTTCTGAGGAAAGATCCGACGGATCTTCATGAACCTGTAGAAGCATGCCGTACACGGCCAGCAGGCCTGCGGCTTCTTCGTCACTGAACTCATTTGATCCAATCATTTCCTCCAGCTGCTCCAGCAGGGATTGAATATTTTCCCCTTCTGAAACAGCCTCTTCTTCTCCAGCTTCCAGGTCTGCGATATTTTCTATGAGGGTCCTGGCAAAATCCCCTTCATCAGATTTTTCTGAATTGCCAATTGCATCTCCAGCCTCATTTAGTCTGGCATCCGCATTCCTTGCTTCATCCACATCAGCACCGAGCAAAACACCTGCCAGATTTACAGCTACTCCGGCCATTTATTCACCCCCTTCCTTTTAAGTTTTCAGCCGATCTTTTCCTTTTCACAATTTATTCCATATCCGCTGAAAGCTCTGCCGCCATTTCCGCGGGCAGATTTTCCAGCAGGTCGGCTGCATCTCTATCGTCCATGCCGGACAGTATTGCCACCGCCAGTTCGCGATTCATCGTTTCAAATATATCGGCGGCCTGAGCAGCGTCCATGTTGGTATAGATATTCACCAGGTTTTCCAGGCGCTCCTCTCTGGTCATCTCCTCCTCCTGCATCTCCTGGTAAAGCTGCTCGAGTTCCTCCTTTTCAGCCCTCACCAGCTCAAGTTCTTCCTCTGTATTCTCAAACTTCTGCTGCAGTTCCTCGAACTCTTCCTGCAGTTCCTCATAATCCTCTCTGAGCTCCTCGTGCTCTTCCTCAAGCTCAAAATATTGTTCCCCGGTGCGCAGATAATCCTCAAACACCGGCAGGCCGGTAACTATATCCTCAACGTATGACCTTACGGATATAATACCAAAAAAGTTTAAGCCTATTATTGATACGATGGCAATTACTGCCAGTATAACTCCCACTAAAACTAACTTTCGCAGCATGCCTGGGCCTCCTTAACCGATAGCAGCCTCCATATTGTTCTCTGCATCTCCATTGTTATTATCCTCTTGAAAGTGAGCCATCTCATCAATTCTCTTCTGCTCTTCCCGCTGTAAATTTTTGTAATACTTTTCAGCCTTGTTTTCTTTTAACTTTTCCATGGCTTTACGATCCTGAGACTTATCCTTCAATTTTTCTCTCTTTTTCTCCACTACCTCTTGCTGCCGGGAAAGATCGGAGCGGAGAGATTCTATTCTGCCTCTGTTGTGCCGAAGAAAGCGATTGGCCTGAATGGCTTCAGAAGGCTCCACACTGGAATCGTTTCTGATGCTGCGCACATACTCAAGAACGCTCTGACGGGCATGATTAAGTCGATCAACTCTCTCTTTTAGCTCTTCAGCCTTCTGGCGGGCTTTATGAAATTCCAGCTGAGCTTTTTCCTCTCTGATATTCCTCACTTTAAGAACCTTCTCCAGCCCAAATTCAAATTTTTTCAATTACGCTCACCCCCGCCTGATTTCTAACTTTCGGCAAAATTTACTGAACGATTTCCCTGACAGATTTGATTGTATCTTCATAATTAGCTTTTTCATCAACATCCTGCTGCAGAAAATCATTAATTTCATCTATTCTCTCTATGGCCCGATCCACATCGGGATTGCTTCCCTCTTCATATGCCCCAATATTTATCAGATCCTCAGACTCCCGGTAATCCGCAAGAAGTTTTTTAAATTCACCGGCAGCCTCCTCATGTTCTTCATCTACGATTTCCGGCATAACCCTGCTTACACTGCTCAAAACATCAACGGCAGGATAGTGATTTCGCGAGGCCAGGTCTCTGGAAAGATCAATATGGCCGTCCAGTATAGCCCTGACCGTATCAGAAACAGGCTCATTAAAATCATCACCCTCCACCAGCACAGTGTAGAGGGCAGTAATGGTGCCCTCTTCGCCAGCTCCTGAGCGCTCCAGAAGGCGGGGAAGTCTGTTAAATACGGAAGGAGGATAGCCCCTTGTTGTTGGAGGCTCCCCTACAGCAAGGCCTATTTCTCTTAAAGCACGGGCAACCCTGGTAAGAGAGTCCATCATCAATAGCACGTCCTCACCCTGATTGCGAAAATACTCGGCTATGGCGGTGGTAACCTGGGCAGCCTTAAAACGCACCAGGGCCGGCTCATCCGAAGTTGCAACGACCAGTATGGAGTTTTTTAAGCCCTCTTCACCGAGATCCTTTTCAATAAAATCTCTTACCTCGCGACCCCTCTCCCCAATAAGGCCGATAACATTTATTTGAGCTTCAGTGTTGCGGGCGGCCATTCCAAGCAGGGTGCTCTTTCCCACACCGCTGCCTGCAAATATACCAATTCTCTGCCCTCGACCGCAGGTTAGAAGACCATCGATGCTTCTGATGCCCAGACTTAAAGGCTGGGTTACTCGCTGTCGTTTAAGAGGATCGGGAGGGTTGTTTGTAACAGGCACATCTGGTAGTTCTGATGTGTCCTGGCAATCTCCACTGACAGGTCGGCCCAGACCATCGAGAACACATCCCAGCATCTCCTCACCTACGTTAATCGTAAATTTCTCTCCCGTGGCCATGACCCGGGCTCCCGGGTTGACACCCTCAATTTCACCGATGGGCATGAGCAGAACTTTATTATCGTCAAAGCCAACGACCTCAGCCTTTACGGCTCTGCTGTGATTTTTAATATGACATATTTCTCCTATACTGACCTCAGGCCCCTGAGACTCTATCACCAGGCCAACTACTCTCGTGATATATCCGAAATTATTCTTCAATTCGCACTCCCGGACCCGATCCTTTAAGTTCGAAAAATTTATCTTTAAACTCTTCATGCTATCACCATTAACTTTCACCGCTGCTTTCGCTGTTTATAAGCTCCTTTTCCAGCTGATGCAGCTTATTTTCCACTGTTGCATCCCGGCCTCCAAAATCCGTCTCCACAAGACAATCTCCTCTATCCAGGCTGGGGTCAGGAACTATTTCTATATCAATGTCCCCGGCATGAGCAAAATCAAGATCCTGTAGATAAACATCCACCTCCGGGGCAACCTTAACCGTCAATCTATTGTGATTTACGCCGACATCCTGGAGACAATCCTCCACAATGGATATAATCAATTCCGGCTCTAGCTCCAGGCTGGCCGCAACAATTTGCTCTGCTACCTGAAGGGATAGATTAACCACCTTTTCAGGTATCCGCTCCATCTCCCGCGAGAGTTCCTCTTCTGCCTCGTTAACGACATCCTCCAGAGCAGACAGGCTTTCTTCATGTTCTTCCCGGACCTCTTCTTTTGCTTCCTTTTTGCCCTGCTCAAAACCTTCCTGGTAACCTTCTTCCCGCCCTTTTTCGGCGGCTTCCTGCTTTATCTCACTGCTCTCTTCCTCCGCTTCAACGATAATATTTTCCGCTTTTTTTTCCGCTTCAGCCACTATATCCTCTGCTTTAGAACGAGCTCTCTGGAGTATCTCCTGGCGGCGGGCATCCAGCTCCTCATCAATTTCATTCAGCTTCGAGTCTCTATCTTCGTTGATCTGCTCCTGCCTTTTTCGTGCTTCTTCCTCGCTCAGTCGATATTCCCCTGTGATTTTGGAAGATTTTATAACATTTGAGTTGGAGTCAGACAACTAATTCTTCCTCCCCACCGCGGGCAATTACAATTTCGCCGCTTTCCTCAAGCTCTCTGATAACGTTTACTATGCGCTGCTGTGCATCTTCCACTTCTCCTATTCTGACCGGTCCCATGTATTCCATATCCTCTTTCAGCATTTCGGCTGCCCGCTGCGACATATTGCTTAAAATTTTCTCCTCAACCTCCTCGCTGGCCGTTTTCAGGGCCAGTGCCAGGTCATCTGTCTCAACCTGGCGCAGGGTGAGCTGAATAGCCTGATCATCGAGGAGAGTTAAATCTTCAAATACGAACATGCGCATCTTGATCTCCTCTGCAAGCTCGGGGTTTTCCTCCTCCATCTCATCCAGAATATTTTTCTCAGTTCCTCTGTCGGCGCTGTTTAAAACATCCACAACGGATTCAATCCCGCCAGCCCTGGCGTACTCCTCGGTCACCACAGAGGAAAGCTTCTGCTCCAGCACATCTTCAACCTTTTTTATGATCTCCGGGGAGGTTCTATCCATGGTCGCAAGCCGCATCGACACCTCGGTCTGAATTTCCTGTGGCAGTGACCCGAGAACCTCCGATGCCTGCTGGGGATCAAGATAGGCCAGCACCAGAGCGATAGTTTGAGGATGCTCATCTTGAATAAAGTTTATAAGTTGAGAGGGATCGGTTTTTCGTATTGCATCGAAGGGGCGCACCTGCAGGGAGGCAGTCAGCCGTCCGAGTATATCCCGGGCTTTTTCCTCTCCCATCGCTTTTTCCAGAACATCCCGGGCATACTGTATTCCTCCTCTGTCGATATAATCCCGGGCCCTGGCCATCTGATAAAACTCCTCCACTATATCCTGTTTTGTTTCATCTCCAACTTCCTGCAGATTGGCAATTTCCAGGGTTAACTCCTCTATCTCTTCTTCAGAAAGATGTTTAAAAATCTGTGCTGAGACATCTGAACCCAGCGAAACAAGCAGTATAGCCGCTTTTCTTCTGCCGTTCAATTCCCCTGCCATATATCACATCACCCCTCACTCTTCCGAAAGCCAGCTTTTTATTAGCTCGGCCATCTCTTCCGGCTGATCGTCAGCCATTTCAGACAGTTCCTCGCGCATCTTTCGGGCTTTTTTCTCCTCCTCGGAAAGTTCCTCTTCCGGCAGCTCCACTTCCTCTTCTTCCTCCTCAATCATCATATCTACGGTGGCACCCTCCGGCACGGCCATCTGCTCTTCCTGCTGAAGTCGGCGTCTGAGAAGAAAAATCGTCAGAACTGTCAAAAACAGAACTCCAACTATCAAACCGCTGTATGCCATAAATTGCCTGCGCCGGGCAGCTTCCTCACGCTCCCTGGCTGCGGCAAGCTCTTCTTCCATGGTGCGATCAAACTCCAGGCTGGAGATGTTTATGGTATCGCCACGCTCTTCATCATAACCCACGGCAGCCTGAACGGATTCCTCTAAAGCGAGAAGCTCATCCTCCGCCATCTCATCATCGACCATAACAGAGACTGAAAGATGCTCGAGAGTTCCGGGAGCAAATTCTTCTCTTTCGATAATCTCATCCATCTCATAATTTATAGTTTCCTCGGTGCGTTCATAATAACCTTCCTCTTCCATCTCTTCTACGGTTAAATACCCGGGAATATTGCTGGCTGTTCCCGGCGCTCCTTCCTCGGGAACCTCCCCTCCATAAAAAACTTCGCGCAGTTCCTGTCGGCTGCGGGGAAGTCCCTCTTCATCAACAATAGGAAGATATGTATGTGACTCCTGTTCTCTGCGGTCAAAGTTCATTCTGCTCTCGACCTGCACGGTGAAATTATCCGGCCCCAGTATACGCGTCAGCATACCGGATAACCTCTCAGTCAATTTATTCTCGTAATCTCTCTCCATCTCCCGCTGGGTGGTGCTTATCTCTCCGGTCCGATAGAGATCATCTTCGGCCATATCTCGGGGGGAGAGCAGATTTCCAGCCGTATCTACAATGGTGACATTTTCCAGTTTGAGATCCGGCACACCGCTGGCCACCAGATTACCTATGGCCCTGGCCTGCTCTTCTGTCAGACGATCTCTTGTTTCCAAATCCAGCATTACGGATGCTTCAGCAGGGCGCTCCTCGGTGATAAACAGGCTCTCCTCGGGCGCTGTTATCTGCACACGGGCATTTCTAATAGCTTCCATGGTTTCTATGGTGCGGCTCAACTCACCGCCCATTGCCCTGTATAAGTTCACACGCCTCTCAAAATCGGTGGTGCCAAACTGGACGTCATCAAATACCTCAAAGCCCACCTGACCGGTGCGGGGGAGATCTTCGCCGGCCATAGCCAGCCTCATATCGTGGACCGCATCGGCCGGAACCAGGACAGTTCGCCCTCCATCGGCCAGCTGATAGCTTACTCCCCTCGTGTCCAGCTCTTCCACAATCTCGCTGGCCTCTTCAGGATCCAGCTGCTCAAATAGCGGCTGATAATTGGGGTCCCCAATGACAAAAATAAGGAAAATAAGACCTGTAAAAATTACGACAGCGGCCCCCGATATAACAACTCGCGCTCTGGTATCCAGATTTTCCCATAATTCCTGGAGCTGCTGAAAAAACTCTCTCAATCTGGCAATCATTTAAAATACCCCGCTAAATTTGCATTTGCATGATTTCATCATGGGCCTGAATCACTCTATTCTGTATTTCCGTAGCAAGCTGCAGAGCCAGCCTGGCCTTCTCGGTGGCAACAGTTACCTTATGTATATCGTCAATCTCTCCCATGGCAAACTGCTCCGTTAATTGCTCTGCTTCTCTCTCCAGCTCATTAACTTCACTGAGATTATCGGCCAGAATATCTGCAAAATCATCCACCGGGTGTCTGCTGCTATCATTCTCAGCGGTATCATTACTTGTAAGCATCTGCAGACGCTCTGAAATAGGTTCAACCAAAATAAATCACTCCCTGCTGGTCAACTTTAAATGAAATTATTCCTCTGCTCAAAAATATATTTATCAGGCTCCACCAATTTCCAGAGCCCTCATTGCCATATTTTTCCCGGTCTCCAGTGCATTTACATTGGCCTCATATGCCCGGGAAGCATCTATCATATCAACCATTTCCATGGTTATATCTACATTGGGCTTTTCCACATAGCCTTCCTCATCGGCATCCGGGTGCTCGGGGTCATAGACCATCTTAAAAGGGCTATCATCTTCGGTGATTTCAGCAATCTCTACTCCTCCTGCTCTATCGGGAGAGGTGCGGCTTATCATCCTGCCCCTGATCAGGGAGGAAAAGGGGCGGCCGCTCTCACTCCGGCTGCGAAAAATCGGCAGTTTGCGCCTGTATGGCTCCCCCTCTTCAGTTCTGGTTGTATCCACATTAGCTATATTATCGGCAATAATATCCATCCGCGTCCTCTGGGCGGTAAGTCCGGAGGCGCTGGTATTTATTTCACCAAACACAATCAACCACTCCTCTCCATTATAGTATGGAGGTTGTTAAATTTGGCATCAAGCTGCTGGGAAAGGGTATTAAAATAGATTTCATTCTTTGCCAGCTCAGCCATCTCTCTCTCTATATCCACATTATTTTCATCATGCCTCAGGGAAGTTTCGGTTTCTTTAAAATGGCGAATATCATCAGGAGGGGAAAATCTTCTGCTGCTGAAATGACGGGGATGGGTCCTATTAAGGGCACCGGCATCGTCCCGGTCAGCTGCTTTTCTGTGAAGAGCGGATTTAAATTCAACATCCTCCCGCTTATAACCCGGGGTGTCTACGTTGGCAATATTATTGGCCAGAGCAGACTGGCGGCGCGAAGATCCCTCCAGCCCCGTCTCCAGAATACTTAAATAATCCTGCAAGCAGATCACTCCCTTCCATTCATCTTTAAAAATAATTAAAAATCATCAGAAGCTTAATGCATTCTACCACATCAGCAGCAAAAAATAAAGGACCTGGATCTCTTTAATACTATAGGTCCACGTATGTATTATATTTTTGTATTTAACCCACTTTCTCTAAAGCTTCCAGAACTCTTTCATCTTTGAAAGGTTTTACAATGAAGTCTTCAGCTCCCGCCTCTATCGCCTCAATTACCATCTTTTGCTGGCCCATGGCGCTCACAACCACAATTTTTGCATCGGGATCGATATCTTTAATTGCTTTAATTGCCTCCAGACCATCCATCTCGGGCATTGTAATATCCATTGTAACTAAATCGGGATTTAAATCCTGATATTTTTCCACAGCCTCTTTGCCATTTTCCGCTTCGCCGGCTATTTCATAAACGTCCTGAAGAATATTTTTCAAATTAAGCCGCATAAATGATGCATCATCCACTATCAAAACTGTGTCCACAGTCCAGGGCACCTCCTCATAATTATACTCCTGCAATAAAAGCAAAATATAGCAATGACCAAAAAGGCATTAAATAGCAAGTTTTTAAAAACACTTCAATCCCTTATCAAGATATACAATTGTTATGCCCGAAAAAATAAAAATATGTTAATTAAGGTTAATATTTACAGCAATTTTTCCAGGCTATTCAGCTTTACAATTCAGAACTTATGCTTTCACATATTAATTATGATAACATTTTTCAGGCTACAATTCCAGCAGCATGAAATCCTACTATTATACTAATTTTTGTTAATTAAGACCAAATTCTTTATCTAACACCTCCTGACCTGCTGGCAGCAATTTCTCTTGCTCTCTGTGAACGCGAGGCTCTCTGATGTTCATTCAATAGCTGCCTAACCTCTTCCAAAAAAGCTACCAGTCTTTTCACAAACATTTCACGATCTTCCAGCTGAAAAATTTCTGCGGATATATCTGTAAAACTTACAGCTTCCGGCGGGGATAATCTGCTCAAAATTCCGAGCCAGAGGGTTGGATTATGATTTTTTTCCTGCAGGTCATCGGCCTGAAGCAATATTTCACTGAAGTGACCGGGATATTCCGCATGAAGATCGAGCAGGGTGTCCACAAAATTCTGAATTTCATATGAGTCCGGGCGCTCTATAAACTGCTTCATTATATAATGAAAACCAGCCAGCTCTCTTTCCCTGCCATCTTTATTAAGAATATTCAGGAGAAGAAAAAGTTTTTCGGCAAGCTCTGATAGGGAAATCTCATCCCCTCGCCCGGATTTTCTTTCCCGCTCCCCTGCCGCCTCTCCCCGGGCAGCAGGAGAAGCAGACTCAGTTCTTCGCGATACAACTTCATTTATTGCGCTGCTGACGTTGCTCACTCTGCTTTCTCCGGGCACAGCTTACACCTCCGAAATACAAAAACAACCGGAAGTATTAAATTCAGGTTATATTATCGGATCAAATTTCTTGCTTATATATAATTGTTCTGGATAAACAGGAAAAAACCTTCTCTCAGAAATAATAATCCCGGAGATGGTTTCCTGGCTAAAAAGCCGGGCCATCCGCCGGGAAAAAGTTTTAAATAAAGGTTCTTCTCCACATCAGTTTTAAAATTTTGCATATATACACTTCAATTAGCTTATTCCTGAAAGCTATATGGCTACATTCAAGCCAGCTTTGTGCATCTCTTTAAAAATTGATCATTTTAAAGATATATTCTACTTGCTGCGCCTAATCTCCTTGGCAAATGGTTTGGCATCGATTATGGATTCGGCAACTTTTCTGTTTGAGGGACAGACGAAACTGCATATTCCGCACTCCGCACACTCCGTAGCATGCAGAGACTCTGCCTCTTCATAATTCTCAGCTTTAGCAGCCAGACTGAGCTCATTGGGATAAAGTTTCATGGGACAGGATTCCACACACTTACCGCAGCGAATACAGGGTTTTTCCTCCTGAGAGGGTCCCATATGAGCCATATCAGGGGGAAGAAGTATAACTCCGGTATCACTTTTTGTCACGGGAATGTCCAGATCACCGACAGCTGATCCTGTCATTGCTCCCCCCAAAATAATTTTGCAGCCCGAAAGCTCTTCAATATCCACCCCGGTAATCTCCATGATATGTCTTACAGGAGTGCCAACGGGCATGAGATAATTCCCCGCTTCCGGAACAGTCTCCGGACCGCTTACGGTCACAACCCTTTCAAACAGAGGTTTCCCCTCAACGATGGCTTCATAGATGGCTATTGTTGTGCCAACATTGCGCACAATACAGCCCACATCAGCAGACCGGGCTCCCATAGGAGGTTCCTTATCGGTGATTGCCTTAATCATGCTCTTTTTATAACCCTGCGGATATTTAGTATCCAGCGGTATTACTTCAAAGTTTTCCATATCCGCAGTTTTCTCCTGTAAAACTTTGATGGCATCCGGTTTGTTTGTCTCAATTCCAATATAGCAGTTTTCGGCTTTTATTATCTTAAAGAGAATTCTAGCCCCCTCTATCAGTTTGTCGGCCCATTCTGCCATCATCCGGTGGTCACAGGTAAGGAAAGGTTCACACTCTGCCCCATTTAAAATGAGATTGGGAACAGGTTCTTCCGAGCTCACATTTATGTGAGTGGGACAGGCTGCACCACCCATACCCACAATGCCGTTTTTTTTGAGCAATTTCTTTAGCTCGGGTACATCAATTTCCTGCCAGTCCCGAGATTCATTCTCCTCATACTCCTCCTGATCCTCATCAGCTTCAATAATTACCGATGGTACAATATCACCGCCGGCAGTCGGACATTCTTCTATTGCCGTCACTTCACCGCTAACACTGGCGTGCACAGGGGCCGACCAAAATTCATCCAGCTCTCCCAAAAGCTGGCCTTTCTCGACCCTGTCGCCGGGCTCTACGACAGGTTCAACCGTTTCTCCAATATGCTGATTGAGTGGGATTATAACTCTTTCAGGATAGGGCAGCCTTTCGATCTCTCTGTCATTGGTATATTCCTTGTGATGGGGAATGTAAAGCCCCTTTTCAAAGGATTTTTCATCCAGATCCAGTTCCGATAAATCTCCATCTATAGCAGCATTCTCGGCCATTTCAGCTTCCACCTCCGTTAAAGATACAGTTTTTCAAAATTCAGATCCCTTCCAGACCGGAAACAGCCAGAGCCAGTATTCCCAGCACAATTAACTGCACTGGCATACCTTTAATCCAGTAGGGCAGGGGTAGTTTTTCAACTCTCTCATTGATGCTATCTACAATTAGCAGAAGAGCAGTATAGCCCAGGCCGATACCGGCAGCGCTTACAATCGCCTCTATAAGAGTTTCCCATTCAACAACCTGTAAAAGCAGCATACCAAAAATAGCGGTGTTTAAAAATACATCGGGCAGATAAAAATGCCAGGCCTTATCCCGAAACGTCTCCTTGGGACGCATCTGCATGAAAATTACAATGATTAAAAGCAGCATTATCAGGACTAAATTATCCAGAAAAGTAAGTCCCAGCGGAACAAGTATCACATCATATATTATAAAAGTTAAGAGAGCAGCCACTATCAAAAAGATTGTAATCATGATTCCCATGCCCAGAGTTTTCCGGAAAGAACTCTCCCTCTCCGACAGAAAAGGAGTTAAACCCAGCAGGTGAGTGAACACAATATTATTCCAGAATACTCCTCCCAGAAGTATATATAAAAGTTCGATCATGTCAATTTACCTCCTCTTCGGCTTCAGAACCCATAAAAAGGGCTTTATATAAAGCCAGTAGAGCCCCCAGAACAATCAGTGTTCCGCCCGGTTCCCCGAAAAATGAGAGGTTATCTGCCAGCATATCAGTGCCTCCAATGCCGCCCGTCAGAAAAAGCTCGCGCAAACCTCCGATAAAGATCAGCAAAAGGAAAAATTTAAAGCCCAGCCATACGCTGCTGCGAAACTCCCTGCTGGCATCTTCAGCCGAAAAAATCACCGACTGCCTTAAAACCAGCACATTAACAGTGATTAGAGGGAGATATATCCCTAACTCCTCCAGCAAAACTGAGTCCACAACTGCCAGGTAAAGCTGAAATAAAGTAATCAAAGTAATCGTAACCACAACAGTAAAGGGAGTGCGGGCGGAAGGGGTAATGATGCCGCGCAAACCCAGATTTATAAGCCCTGCTCCGATAATAGCCAGAATTGTAAGTCCTCCCAGCCAGAGCGCATTATAAACGCTGGTGGCTCCTCCCAGCGCCGGAGCCAGGCCCACCAAAACAAGAAATATGCTGGATTTTTGCCAGAATTGCGAGGTGAACAACTGCATATATTGGTATCCTCCTCTTCAATTAATACTCTCCTGATCGAAGAGCATCAAAAGTCCGGTCAACTGCTATTCTAGCTGCTTCTGCCATTGCTTCAGCCGATACAGTAGCGCCAGTCAATCCCCCAATATCTTCCTCGATCTCTATTGGATCATTATATCCCAGTCCCACAAAATTTTCCTTGAAATCATCTTCCATTACTCTGTCTCCCAGGTCAGGAGTTTCAGAATGATCGACTACGGTTAAACCCATGATGTCTGCGGCATCATCCATACCAACCAGGACCTCCATATCACCACCATAGCCCGCACCAACACCTACATGAGCCATACCGACCACAGACCCGCCTTCTCTAACCACATAAAACATATTACCCTCGTATTCAAACTCCGTAAACACAGCATCTTCATCATAAATCTCGACAAGGTGCTGCCGCATTTCGGGAGTTACATCCTCTTCCACCATAAATCTCTCGGCAATGCTGTGAGCATAGGAAAGCACAAGAACTGAAATGACGATAGTTATCGCTACAATAAATATACCCAGGGAGACATCTCGGTCGGCAAAATCCATATTACTCGACCTCCCCAAAAGCTCTGCGCTTAAAAAATTTATCGAGTATAGGAACAAGAGCATTCATAATTAAAATGGCATAAGTAACTCCTTCCGGCAATGTGGCAAAAATTCTGATGACAACTGTCAGCACACCGCAGCCTGCGCCAAAGACAAGTTTTCCCCTGCCAGAAACAGGAGAAGTAACCATATCAGTTGCCATATATATAGCCCCCAGCATAAGGCCGCCGCCAAGAAGATGTAAAAGCACATCTCCGCCCAAAACGGGAGTCATTATTCCAACCACAGCAATGTAGCTTACGGGAATACGCCATCCTATGCGACCACGAATGAAAAGATAAATACCTCCCAGAAGAAGTAGCAGGGCTGAAGTTTCGCCCAGGCTGCCGGGAATATTGCCCAAAAACAAATTCCAGTATTCCACCTCTGCTCCGTTCAAAGGGGTTGCAGCAGTGGCACCGTCAACAGGACTGACAAAGGTGGTCATAGAAGCCGGCCAGAGAGCCACCATTATACCTCTTCCCACAAGAGCGGGGTTAAACAAATTATGACCAAGACCGCCAAGCATCAACTTTCCGATAAGTATGCCCAGAGCGGCTCCCACAGCGGCCAGCAGGGGAGATATATCCGGCGGCAGGGTCAAAGCCAGAAGCAGACCTGTTACTGCGGCACTGCCGTCATCAAAAAAATCTCTGAGGCTGTCCAGCCGCTGCATGATCACTGCCTCCACCACTACCGCTGACAGCACAGAGGCAATTATCACGTAAAAAGCATCAACACCAAATAGGTATATACTGGCAAGAGAAGCGGGAATTAAAGCCAGAATAACATCGATCATTACCAGATCAGTTGTGTCACCATCCGTAATAAGATGGGGAGCATCAGTGACTACCAGCTCGGGATCCCGGGACATCATTGTCCTCCTTTCAACTTATATTTGCACTCTATCAGTTGATTACAGTATAACCATTCATCACTACCGACTCTGTGCATATCCACATTTCTCCTTCCAGAGCAACATTTTCTATATCCAAAAATCCCTTAAAAATATATTCATCCAGATAAAGCGGCTGCGTTCTGGGCAGATCTCTGGGAACTTCTGTGTATATAAAATGGTGAGTGCCGGAAATACTAAGAGGAGGAAGTTCTATATCCCCCTCAAACTGAAGGCCTTGACTGTCAAGCTCAAGAAGATCAACATTGATATCAGTGGTAACCCTGGAAAATTTAGCTTCGGCGTGCTGCAGATCTAAAATCAAATCCACATCATCCAAATCATCTCTTACCCGCACAATGCCCGAAATTTCCAGGTGAGGAGCAGCATAATCCAGCTCAAATTCTATTCTGCTCAAGAGAGGTAGTCCCGGCTCTTCCACATAATCTATCATGGTTGCCTCCAGACTCATCTCAACAAAACGCTCGTCATCATGGAAAGTCCAAACCCACTCATCTCCTTCCTGCCATGTTTCTGGCTGATCTTCAAACTGACTTTCAATATGTTCAATCTCCTGGACTTCAAATAAACCTTCAGGCTCTGAAGCGCTTATCACTCTATATTCACCCGGTTCCTCCATCTGCGGCAAAACACTGGCCAGATAGGTTTCCAGATACATCAAAGGAAGGCTGAAATCTTCAAGATTCTCCACCACTCCAGTCTGGTCAACCTCCAGATCACCGGCCACAGACTTCAGCCAGTCATCTTCCCCAGGGGGATTTTGTGCGGCTAAAGGCGAAACAAAAATATGCAGAGCAAAAGTCAAAATAAGGAAAATAACAGAAAGTGAAACAGCATTAATACGGTAAGATTTTTTGATGTTTCCCATTTTGATATTTCTCATATCGATATCAATTCCTCCCTTCCTGTCTTAAAAATTTCATCTCGTTATAAAAATAACATATGTCGGTCAAAAAAATCAAGTTAATACATGCGAGACCTGTCCCGATAATTCTTCAGACATGCTTTTTTATACGGCCTCAAAGTATAAGAGACAGGAGAAAATAAAATCCTGCAAAAATAATGGTAGACTTAATCGCATCTTTTCTGGCCTCCGAAACTGTCTCCCGGGATAGCCTATCCTGTTTTTTCAGGCGGCGAAGATTAAGAAAATACCAGAGGAGCCCAAAAACTATAGCCGCAATGATCAAACTAATAATATCCTCACCGGTCACAGAAACCATAGGTGCCTCCTTATCCGCTCGCAGGCTGAATTCACCCAACCCATCATGATTATTAATTGGTTTTTATCCATATCAGTTATTTAATTCTGTTTAGGTGCACTACAATAACGCTTATTTCGGAAAGCTATAAGGCTCTCTTCACAATGAAATTTTTCCTCTGCTCAATTTTGACTCTATCAAAGTTATTTTAACATACAAAAGGAGAATTTTACACCCCCATTATCTATCCGTGAGTTTGCCCTGCAAATCACCGGCATATTTTTCTCTTTTTTCCCGAAGCCAATCAGTTCTAAGCCTCTTTAATTTTCTCCCCCGTTCAGGGCCGGGAGGAATAGAAGCAGGCAGATCCTCTCCACTGATCTCTCGAGAAAGATCTCTCCACATTAATTTTAAATTGTCATAATAATAGCTTTTCAGCGAAAAGGAAAGTTCAAGCAAGCGAAGGTCCTCCGCTCGGGCCAGAGTTATAATTTCTTCGAGGCTTATTATATCCGGATTCAACCGGGAATAACTCTCGCTCAATGCTTCAGGAGAGCATGTATTCCATTTTCTTATCACCGGAACGATTTCTCCGGCCAACTTCGCAGCTCTTAGCCATTTTTTGGCAAGAGGGATTCTTTTTCGCAGTCCCTCAATATCAAACTCATTGCACGTCTTTAAAGCCAGTGATGAAAATATAACCCTATTATTTTTGGTGAGCTGCCGGGTGGATTGCCACCGCTTTAAATCAGTTACCGGGTTATCATCAAGCCAAAAAAAGTGGACATTCTGCTTTTTCACGGCCTTAAGCCCAAGAAAAAATCGTTCTCCCCTGGGAGCACTTAAAACTCTTTTAAACTCCTCTGCAACCCTCTCTTCTGCCAGAGACTTCAGTTCTCTTTCTTTTATTTTTTTCATCAAATTAAAACAGTGATCGGTCATTGTAAATTTGGGCATTTCTGCCAAAAACCTCAGGCCGCGATACATCCTGTGGGGATCATCGGACAATGCTCCGGGCAGCGGCTGCAATATTTTTAATCTTAAATCGGCCAGCCCCCCATGGGGATCATGAATTTCTCCGCTTTTTAGATGCACGGCCAGGCTGTTGACAGTATAATCTCTACTGCTCAGTTCAGCCTGGGGATAAGAGGATGATGTCCAGCTAAATTCGCTTCCCTTCCACAGGTAGACAGGAAATGCCTTGCCCACTTTTTCCGCCCGGGGAAGCAGTTTCTTGATATCCGACTCATCGGTATCGGTTAAAAGAAAATCATAATCTCTGGGTTTTCTTTCCAGCAAAAGATCCCGGACCGTTCCGCCCACCAGCCAGATTTTTTCAGCATATTCTCTGAAAAATTTTCTGCTTTCTCTGTCATTCTGAAATTTCTCAAAAATCCTGGAAGTTCGTAATTTTTTTGGTAACAAATTCCTCACCCCGGGCAAAACAAAATTATGTGCTCAAATAAACAGTTACTCCTTAAATACATTTCCCCAACATAAACACTATTTTAGGTTCTTCTCCACATCAGTTATTGGAGGAAGGTATAAGGCTCCGCTCACAATGAAATTTTTCCCGGGAGCAGCTATCGTTTTACAGGCATATGTCGTAAATTTCATCAACGGTTATGGAAAAGATCTCTATTTTAAATCAATTCTGAGCCCCCTCACAAAAACGGGAGCTCAGAATAATATCAAAAACCTGACTTGAATATTTACTTTTCCGATATCAGTTATTATCATAACATTTATTACAGTTAACTCAATTAAATAGCTAAATTAATCAAGCATTTTAATCATATTCTCCTGGCACTGTAAACAGATCGCACGCCCCCGGAAAAGGATCTCCGCATGCGGCTGGCAGCAGAAAAAACATTCCGTATCGCTCTTTTTTAGAATGAGTTCATCCTCTTTCACCCTGACTCTCATGGTATCCTCTTCACAAATATTATGTTTCCGACAGAGTTTTTCAGGAAGTTCCACTCTGCCAATTTCATCGACGACGGACTCCTTTTCATATCTTTTAGCATGGCTTTCCTGACTCATTTCTTTTTCACCTCCCGCCTGCATTAAGTTGGGCGGCAGATTAATAATCGACCCACAAAACCCCGAGCAGGCCTGAATATTTCCACTGCCCCATATTTTTATCTTATTGGTATATAATGAGATTAATTAAAATTTAATCATATTTTTTGCCCCTTTTCAATAGTATAAGCAATAATATATCATAATTGATATATTTGTAAATTTTTTGCACAGCTTTTAACAAGAAAAATTTTTGATTTTTCCCGATTTAAGTTGATAGATAAATGGTATTCTGATCTTAATCGTTTCTTCTCGCATAAAGAACTTCTTGATCCTCTCTCTTTCATCTATCTTAATATTCAGTAACAATATCCTCGTATTTAAGCCTGGTCTCCCGGGGAGAGAGCTCCTCATTGGCATCAAAATATCCGAGGGATATAAGCATCGTAACTATCATTTCATTCGACAGATTGAACATATTTTTTATCCCATCAGCAGAGAAGCCTATCATGGGATGAGTATCGACACCAAAATATTTCGCAGTATACATAATGCTCATTGCCAGAAGAGAGCTGTTTCGCACCGCAAAACCTACTTCCTCCTCCCGGCCGGGATAAATATTTTCTTCGCAAAGCTCTACGATGTTCTGCACCTGCTCCTCATCAAGTTTGTCCAGACTTTTCTTTTCATCCCACATGGGATTATCCCTCATAAAACCTCTGCTGTCCCCCAGAATTATGAGCAGGACGGGAGCCTGGATCACCTTCTCCTGTTCGCATACACCGCGATTATAGATTTCTTCCCTCTTTTCCTGGCTTTTAACGGCTAAAATTCTCCAGGGCTGCAGATTAAAACTGGAAGGGGCAAGGACTGCTCGATCAATAATCTTTTTAAGCAGCTTATCGTCAACCTCTTTTTCAGAATCAAAGTAATTGACCGAGCGCCTGGCTCTCTGAAGTTCCAGAAAATCTTCATATTCACTTTCCATAATATTCAGCTCCCTTTATTTTTATAGCTCTTCTAATATCTTTGTCTCAAAATTAAACTGTCCAATTAATTTGAAAAACTTTTTTTAGATTTTCCCCATCTCCAATCTGCTATTATGGCTTAATTCAATCGGTTCTTCTCCACATCAGTTGCTGGAGGAAGCTATAAGGCTCCGATCACAATGAAATTTTTCCCGGGAGCAGCTATCGTTTTACATGCATATATCGTAAATTTCATCAACGGTTATAGAGAGGATCCATTCAATCAAGCTGTCAGAAAAAAATTTCCTCAGAATAATCCGGCCGGGCAGGATTGTCCCTCATCGATCTATAAAGTAATATAAGAACCCGGTGAAATAAAAATTGCACTGCTTTCATAACCCCCCCCTTGACCTGCGCTAAGTCCTCACATAGCACATCTTGAACCGGAGGCACAATTTTTTGATCCCGGGTCTGATGCGGATTTCAAAAAAATTCCAGTATAATATCGCCTCATATCTTCCAGGTATAATCATTTTAAGGTAAACTAAAACAAAATTTCTAAAACACAGCAGGGAGGAATCTTAAATTGCCCGGACTGTATAAACAGATAACAGATAAATATACACGACTGGAGCAGGAAATCTACAATAAATCTTCGCTGGTAGCAGTAAGTCATGCCATTGAAGACGTCGTCCTCAATTTTGAGCTGGCAGCGCGAATGTTCGTATTTTTCCAGAAAGAAGAATTTTTCTTAACAGAAGCTGATCGTTACCGACGCCTGGATCGGATCTGCGAAGAAATTTTTCTCTTTGCCGATAGATTTACCCCGGAAGCAAGGGAAGGCTTCAGCAGCGACACCCGGTTCTGCAGTATAGAGAATTTTGACCATCCAAACAGGAAGCATCTGCTTGAGGAGTGGACTGTAATTGTCGAGCATCCGCGTTATCCCATGGCTCTTATCACTCAGGAACTGCCCGAAAAACAGAAAATATCCCGCGACTCTTTTCGTGTATTTCGAGGCAACCTTTCCTTTAATCCCTCAGTGGTAGAGCAGGCAGGTAAAATCCTCCAGAATATTTTAAAACAGGAAGAAATAATCAGCTCCTGCCTGCCACAAATTGGTGGCGGGGAAGTCAAATTATCCACCGCCAAAATGCAAAAATCCGACCGGATGATCTCTCTGTTTCTCAATAATGCTCTCAATGAAATAGAGGACAAGGTAAACATGCTGGCCAATCAAAATATCATGCTAAATTATAGCCTGTCAGAAAATGAAAAAAGAACCCGGGAAATAGTTAAACGCCTGTGTTTTGCTGCTGAATACAAAGATGAAGATACCACCAGGCATCTGGTGCGGATTGGCCTTATATCAACACTCCTTTACTCTCAGGTGGAGGATAATGAAAAACTTTTTCAGAGAATGTATTACGCCTCTTTAATGCACGATATTGGAAAAATTGGCATACCGGATAAAATTCTCTTTAAGCCCGGCAAGCTAACCGATGAAGAATATGAAAAGATCAAAGAACATCCCGTAATAGCCTCCCACATCCTGCGCGACAGCGATCATAAACTGATAAGAATGGCCAGAAAAATCGCCTATACTCATCATGAAAGATGGGATGGCCAGGGATATCCCGAGGGGCTTAAAGGAGAGGAAATACCCCTGGAAGGACGCATTGTGGCAATTGCTGATGTTTTTGATGCCCTCATCTCTCCGCGCGTCTATAAGGAAGCTTACTCTCTGGACAAAACTATAAGCATAATGAAAGAGGAAAGAAATGCCCATTTTGATGGGGATCTTCTTGATATTTTCATGAATAATCTGGACACAATCCTTTCCTACATGGAGAAAATCGAAACAGAATTTTTAGACAGGCCGGAAAAAGAGATTGCAGCCAGATATTTTCGCCTGCATCCAAATTTCTCAAGCCTCAAAGGAGATTATCTCCCCGAATTAGAAAAACTTATCAACGATAATTATTCGGGAAATCAAAAACAGGAAATGGAGCTTTATATACGCGATTATCCATCTCCGCCGTATATATAATTAGCTTAAAAAATGGTGATATCTTATAGATCTGCTCCGGGGACTGCTGAGGGTCTGTAGAAAAAATTTCAGGAGATGTGATAGACTTCGACTGCAGAAACTTTAGCAGCAGTTTAAAGGAAGGATCGGTTTGGGAAACTATAAACATATCTCCCCTGAAAAGATAAGCCCGAAAAATCCTCCTTACAGCCCATCACATCTCCAATCTATTTACGGGAAAATCATATTACTCAGGCCGGGTCTTTTAAAATAGAAGATCGAAAAATTACCGCCATAATGCTCAAACAAATTTTAATAGTTACAGCTCTCACCCGGTGATAATGTCACCACATCCACCTGCGGAGCTCTCTTTTGCACCAGTTCCTCAAAGCCTTCCGCATCCTGCACCAAAATTCCAAATGTTCCATAATGCATGGGAATTACAACTTCAGGATCCAAAATTTCTGCTGCCAGGGCAGCCTGCTCTGGATCCATGGTAAAGACACTGCCAATAGGAAGCAGAGCAACATCAATATCGTAAAGCTCACTCAGCTCATTCATTCCTCCAAAGATACCTGTATCACCGGCATGGTAGATAGTCTCTCCGGAAGGAGCATGAACAATATATCCGGCGGGATCACCAGCATCGCAGGAGTGAAACGCCTGCACCATCGTAATATCTACATCGCCAGCGCTGACTGTGCCGCCGATGTTCATTCCCAGACCGCCGTTCAGAAGATTGTCCTCATCCAGCTCCGGATTATTCTCCTGTACTCTGGCCAGAACCTCCGGCTGGCCAACAACTGTCCCTCCTTCAGCCGTTAAATCTCCTATGTTTTCCATATGATCAAAATGATCATGGGTAATCAAAACTATGTCACCCAGGTCAGGTTCACTTTCAGCGGATGGATTTTCTTCAAGAAAGGGATCAATCAGTATTACTTCGCCGGAATCCAGTGTCACCTCAAAAAAAGCATGTCCAATCCA
>CAZVZM010000028.1:0-25665 GCA_964630835.1 uncultured Halanaerobiaceae bacterium | reverse complement strand
CACGCCTGGGGGGCGTGAGGTCCCGGGTTCAAATCCCGGCAACCCGACCATTTTAATTAATTATATTTTTTCTGAAATTGCTGATCGGTCTCTTAACCGATCAGTTTTTTTAGTGATAAACAAAAATAAAATCTCAACTGCGCAGGAATTTTATACGGTATATATCAAAAATAACAGGAAGGAACTATCTTAATTTGCAGAAAAGCTGTAATAAAGTTTATAATATTATTGTAGGTAATCATATGCGGGAGTGTAAATGAATGCAAAAAAAAGTTTATATTCATAATCTTGGCTGCCCCAAAAATGAAGTTGATGGTCAATATTATTCCGGTCTGATCAAAAATGAAGAGGGATTTGAGCTGGTTGACGATTATTCTATTTCCGATATTATTATTATTAACACCTGCGGATTTATAAATTCTGCCAAAGAAGAATCCATAAAAGCGATCTGGGAGGCAGTAGAACTCAAAAATGAAAATATCTGTGAGGCCGTAATTGTTGCCGGCTGTCTTTCTCAGAGATATCATGACGAATTGAGTCAGGATATTCCTGAAATAGATGGAATTTTCGGTGTGGGAGATTATAAAAATATAATTTCGCTTCTGGAGAGCGTGAAGGAAGGCGACAGGAAAAAAATTATAGCTGACAGCCATCAAAGTATTAATCAAAGACTGCCCAGGCGGCCCGATGATAATTCTTATGCCTATTTGAAAATTGCGGATGGCTGTAACAAAAACTGCACCTACTGCGCTATACCATCGATAAAGGGTCCATATCAAAGCCGAAATATGGATTTAATTCTCGAAGAGGCTGAGGAGTTGATCTCTCAGGGTTTTTCCGAACTAATTTTAATTGCTCAGGATACCACTCTTTATGGTATGGATATTTATGGCGAACCCCGACTTAATAATCTGATTCAGGAGCTGTTAGATTTAGGCGGAAATAGCTGGATAAGGCTTATGTATACCTATCTGGAACACATCGAAGAAGAGCTTCTTCAATATATTTCTTCGCAAAAAAGACTCTGCAGCTACCTTGACTTGCCCATTCAGCACTCTGTAGAAGCTGTCAGAAGAAAAATGAAGCGCCCCGGTGATGAGAGCTATCTCAGGGAGAAGATAAGTAAAATCAGGAATATTGTGCCTGGAATTTCTCTGAGAACTGCTTTGATGGTTGGTTTTCCAGGTGAAACAGAAGATGATTTTGCCAGATTAAAAAAATTTGTCGGGGAAATGAAATTTGATCGCCTGGGAGTTTTTAAATATTCCCGGGAAGAAGGAACCAAAGCAGCAAATTTATCCGGACAGATTTCAGAGGAAGTAAAGAAGCAAAGATATAATGAAATCATGAGGATACAGCAGGAGATTTCCCTCGAGAAAAATCAAGAGAAGGTTGGAGAAAAATGTTCTGTTATTATAGATAGCATTAGAGAAGGTGAGTTTCGGGGAAGGACTGAAGCTGATGCTCCAGAAATAGACAATGAAGTTCATGGCAGCCTCCCCCGGCGCAGCTCAATTGAAGAGGGGGATATAGTCACCTGTAAGATCAGAGCAGCATCAGAATACGATTTGATGGGAGAGATAATAAATGAACCTGGCCAATAAATTAACTCTCATTCGCATTTCTCTTATCCCTTTATTTATGTTTTTTTTATATTTGGGCCCTTATTTACCTGGCACGGCTGAAATAATTGCAGTGGCAATTTTTATAATCGCAGCGGGAACTGATAAAATAGATGGATATATTGCCAGAAAATATGATATGATAACCACTTTTGGCAAGGTGATGGATCCAGTAGCGGATAAGCTTCTCATAGCAGCAGTTTTTATTTCGCTTGCCGACCTTCAGCCGGCGGTATCGGCCTGGCCTGTCATATTGATTATTGCAAGGGAATTTTTGGTCAGTGCACTGCGCATGATTGCTGCCAGCGAGGGAGAGGTTATACCTGCAAATAGGTGGGGGAAAATTAAAACAAGTCTTCAGGTGTTTGCTTCTTTTTTGCTTATACTTCATCCGGTGGTGTTTTATCTTCCCGGAGCAATTCCGGTTATTTTAATCTGGGTAACTGCAGTATTTACTCTCTACTCAGGTCTGATATATTTTCGTCAGGCTGATATAGATTTTTTCTCTCCTCCAGATAAATAATTTTCAGCTCTTTCAGTTGATGTTATTTCATTTAACCGCTGGTGAATTTTACTCGAGATTTCTCCATAAAGTTTATTACTGAAAGTTTAAGTTAAGAAAACTTTTCTGGAGCAAAATACCAATTTTTCATTTGAGGGAGAAGGATATCGGATGCTTCCATTAAGAAGATTAAATCGCTTTTTTGCCACTTTTTTTGGAGTGGGAAATATAAAACTCGCCCCGGGTACAGTTGCAGCTCTGGGAGCTGCTTTTGCTTATCTGTTATTTCCGGTGCTTTCTCATCCCATGGTGGTAGCTACAGTATTTGTGGGAGGGATCATCTCCTGTGAACTGGAAGGCAGGAGAACAGGAATCAAGGATGATTCCAGCCTGGTTATAGATGAGATTGCTGGCATGTGGTTTACTTTTACCTATCTGAGAAATCCGTCATTTATATTGGTTGTGCTGGGATTTTTTCTTTTTCGTCTATTTGATATCTGGAAACCAGCATTTATAAAATCCAGTCAGAAACTTCCTGGAGGCACAGGAGTAATGATTGATGACATTCTGGCTGCTGTGCCCTCAAATCTCATTCTAAGATTTATTATGACTATATAAATTGGAATTAGAGGAAAATTTTATTGTAAATAAAGCCTTATAGATTTCAGGAATAAGCAGTTTGGTAGAAGAGGTATTTTCTTGAAGCTTCACCTGGGATCTCTGTTATCTCCGGGAGCTTAAATTGCAAAAACATCAAAAGACTATTTCGGCAGTTTTTCAGTCAATTAAAGATTCAGGGAGGAAGAAAATGAACAGTATCGCGTTGATTACAATTGGAGATGAGCTTCTTGCTGGAGAAATAACAAATGACAATGCTAAAATTGCTGCTAAACTGTTTAATCGAAGAGGACAAAAACTGGACAAAGTTATAACGGTAAGAGATAACCTTAATGAGATTAAAGAAGCTATAAAATATCTGAGAGACCATCACAGCCATCTATTTGTTACTGGAGGGCTGGGCCCCACTGCAGATGATAAAACCCGAAAGGCGATAGCTGAAGCCTTCAGAAAAAAGCTTGAATTTAGAGAAGAAGCTGCTTCTATGATATCCGAATATTTTTCCCGGAGATCTCTTATTATGACTTCTAACAATTACAGACAGGCTCTTTTTCCAGAAGGGGCAGAAGTTATAGACAATCCAGGGGGTACCGCCCCCGGATTCAAATTAAAATGTGAAAATATGGTTATTTTTGCTCTGCCTGGTGTTACCTCCGAGATGAAGGAAATGCTTATAAATATTTTAGATGAAAATATTATTCATAAATCTGAACGACAGATAAATAAGGAATACACCATTAAAACTGCAGGTATCGGGGAAGCAGAATTGGAAAGTAAATTAAACCATCTGCAGGAAGAAGAAAACATTAAATTTCGATTTCTACCCAGAGGAGGGGAAGTTCATATTAAAATATCAATTAAAAATAAGAAGGGGAAAAAAGAATATACAAAAAAAGTGGAGAATATCATAAAAAACATTTCTTCTCATCTGGGAAACAGCGTTTTTTCGTTCGATGAAAATACTGATATTGAAGATAGGGTAAATGAACTGGCCAGAAATCACAATTTATATATTGCCCTGGCGGAATCCTGCACAGGGGGATTAATTGCTAAAAGAATCACCGATGTTCCGGGGGCCTCTCAATTTTTTCTGGGAGGGATTGTAGCCTATAGCAATTTCATGAAAATGAGACATCTGGGGGTTTCAAATAGAATTTTGAAAAAATATGGAGCAGTCAGCCAAAATACTGCAGCAGCTATGGCGGCAGGAGCAAAAGAATTAACTGGAGCTGATATTGCTGCAGCAGTAACAGGTATTGCCGGGCCTTCCGGGGGAACTGAGGCCAAGCCGGCTGGACTGATATATTTTTCACTAATACATGGAGACGGGGGAAAAGTCAATAAAAGGTGGGTTTTTAATGGTGACAGAAGTAAAGTTCGCTGGTACACCTCTCAACTGGTTTTAAATCAATTGAGACTGTACATTATTGAGGAGCTGTGAAATCAAATGAAAAAAAATAAACATCTTAATTTCTATAATAATATAATAAATGGACTGACAGCGGCAGTTCTAATTGTATTTTGCTTTATTTTCCTCTTTAACTCCTCTGCTGCTGGCAGAGAGGATTCTTCTGTCCTGCACTCTGCTGCCAGAGAATATTATCAGGGAAATTTTGAAGCAGTCATAGAAAAGCTTGAACCTTATTCTGAAAAAGAGATTTTAAGTAGAGATCAATTTAATGTGGTGAAATATCTGGCTATGGCTCAATCTAAGCTCTCTAACCTGGAGAGAGCGGAAGAGCTTATCGATAAACTGAATAATGCTGACTATAGGGCAGCAGAATTGCACTGGCTTATGGGGAAAAAATATTTTGAGCAGGCTGAAACTGCAGAATCAGATGCAAAATTTGAAGAAGCGCTTACACATCTGCGGCTTGCAAAAGAGCTTGGTCTTGGAGGGCTGGAAATAAAAAAAGATTTAGCACACACCTATGCAGGTCTTGAGCGCTATAATGAAGCTTTGCAAAAGATTGAACCGGTTATTGAGGCCGAACCAGAAAAAGCAGATTATTCGGTACTTGCAGAGGCTTATAGGCACACTGGAGAGTTGAGGAAAGCCCGCGATATTTACGAGAGATTAATTGTTCTAAAACCGGGTGATGCTAAAACTCATCGGGTATTGGGAGATATTTACCGAAAACTTGAGGAACCTGAAGAAGCTGCCGAAGTATACAGACTGGGAATCAATGCAAATCCTGATAGTTTTATTCTAAATTTATCCCTGCTTAGAGCTAAATTTGATAAAGAAGATTTTGCCGCTGCAGAGGAGCGGGCTCAGGAAATTCTCGAAACTCATCCCGATTCACATGAGGTTTACCATCTTCTGGGAAGAATTTATAAAAGGACTGGAAACACAGGTAAAGCAACAGAGAAATACAGAAGGGCTCTAAAATATAACCGGGGATTTTTTCCGTCTTATTTTGCTTTGAATGAGATATATAGACAGGATATGATATCAGAAATAATTGCTTCCAGATATGGCAGCATGGTAGATATTCATTACTGGAAGGCGGAGTCTTTATATCAGCATGCCAGAAACTTTCACGATCTGGAGTTGCTGGATTTAGCTTTTTTAAATGTAATGAAAGCACTAATTCACAATCCTGAACATGAGTCGGCATTAAAATTAAATAATAAGCTTTATAATTTACTGATAAGAGAGGTTTTATAATCTATGCCGTGACCGAGGAATAAAAAAGGAGGGATGATTATGAGATTATTTTTTGCTAGCTTTACCAATGCCAGAGCAAGAGAGCTTCTGGAAAGAAAAAGCCTCTGGCTGCAGCAGCAGCTTCCCGGAGGTATAAAGTGGGTTAAACCAGAAAACTTTCATATTACATTAAAATTTTTAGGTGAAGTGAATAAAGATGAGGCAGATACTTTAAAGGAAGAGCTTAAGGATACATCATTTCCTTTTGATGAATTCCCCTATAAATACCAGGGCCTAAAAGTATTTCCTCATCCTGATAATCCTCGTGTAATTGTCACTCCTGTCACTATGGGAGAGAAAAAACTGCAGGAAATATATAGCATTATAGAAGAGATGGTCACTGATCTTGGTTTTGAACCGGATGAGAGAGATTTCAAACCTCATTTAACTCTGGGAAGGGTAAAGGATAATCATCTGAAGGACGAGGTATCTGACTTTTTTTCCCGGCTTTCTGACGATTATGTTATAAATGTGCTTGATCAAATGGAAAAAATTTCTCTGGTTGAAAGCAATTTAACCCCGGAGGGCCCGGAATATATGGAAGTTTTTTCAAAAAAATTCAAATAAAGGGTTGATTTTTTAAAACAAATGTTCTATAATTATATCAGCTGTAAAAAATATTGCTTTTGAAAGGTGGGGTTAAATTGGCTAAAGAAGAAAAAGAAAAATCTTTAGAGAAGGCCGTAAAAGACATTGAAAAACAGTTTGGAAGCGGTGCAATAATGAAACTGGGGGATTCTAAGTCTTTAGATGTTGACAGCATACCCACCGGTGCTCTACCTCTGGATATTGCTCTTGGTGTGGGAGGGATTCCGCGCGGCAGAATTACTGAGCTTTACGGCAATGAATCCTCCGGAAAAACAACTCTTGGCCTTCATATAATTGCTGAAGCTCAAAAGCAGGGAGGTATAGCAGCTTTTATAGATGCCGAACATGCTCTTGACCCTCGCTATGCAGAGAATCTGGGGGTTAAAATCGACGACCTTCTTATTTCTCAACCTGACAATGGTGAGCAGGCCCTGGAAATTTCAGAATCTCTTGTTCGCAGCAATGCTATTGATGTTATTGTACTTGATTCCGTAGCTGCACTGGTTCCTCAGGCGGAGCTTGAGGGGGAGATGGGTGATTCTCATGTAGGGCTCCAGGCCAGATTAATGTCGCAGGCCCTGAGAAAACTTTCAGGGGCTGTTAGCAAATCAAAAACTGCCATAGTTTTCATCAATCAGATCAGAGAAAAAATTGGCGTGATGTTTGGCAACCCGGAAACAACCCCAGGTGGGAGAGCTCTAAAATTTTATTCATCAGTGCGTATTGAGCTGAGACGATCTCAGACAATAAAAGAAGATAATGAAATCATCGGGTCTCATGCAAGAGTAAAGGTGGTAAAAAATAAGGTTGCAGCACCATTTAGAGAGGCCGAATTTGATATAATGTATGGTGAAGGTATTTCACAGGAAGGGTGCGTGCTTGATCTTGGGGTGGATATGGATATTATTGATAGAGCTGGTGCCTGGTATTCCTATGGCGACGTAAGGCTGGGCCAGGGCAGAGAAAATTCAAAACAATTTCTGCAGGAAAACCCAGAAATTAAAGAGGAAATCGAAGAGAAGATAAGAATTGAAGCCGGGCTTATTGATCAGGAGAGTTCCGATGCAGATGAAGAAAAGGAGAAACAGGATAAAGATGAATGAAGATAAGAAAGAGATAAAAAATAAAGCTTTGAAACTGCTCTCACGCCGAGAGCATTCCCGACGAGAGCTAAAAGACAAGCTGCTCCGTCGGGATTTTAATTTTCAGAACGTGGAAGTGGTTCTGGAGGATTTGAGCAATTCTGGTTATTTAAATGATAGACGATTTGCCAGAACCTGGATCAAAAATCGCCTGCAGAGAAAACCGCGGGGTAAAGCTTTAATTGAAGCAGAACTGAGGGACAAAGGTGTTGATGGGCAGGTTATAGAGGAAGAACTTAATAATCTTCTTTCAGAACAAAAAGAAAAAGCTATGTGTGAAAAACTTGCCAGAAAATGGCTCAATAAAAAGAATAAAAAAATTTCTGAGGACGATGATCTTCAAATTAAGTTGATGAGATATTTATCCAGCAGGGGATTTTCAAAAAGAGTTATCAGAAAAGTTCTTTCTGAATTAAGTTGATAGACCTGTTCTTCTTGACACCTGCAGCTAAAAGAGATAAAATATTAACAGGTTATATTTTCCCAAAACAATTATAAAAGTTTCGATAGATTGCCTGCATCATTAAACTGGAGGTGGATAAAATTTATGAATTGATACTCTGGGGGATATTTAGATTTCTCCCGATAATTGGAGTAATAGCCGGTTTGGTAGGCGGCTATTTCATTAGAAAATATATTGCTGAAGCAAGAATTCAATCAGCCGAAAAAGAAGCAGAAAAAATCAAACAGGATGCAAAAAGAGAAGCCGAATCGACAAAAAAAGAAATTATACTGGAAGCCAAAGAGGAAGCTCACAGCATAAAAGAACAGGTAGATGAGGAAATTCAGGAACGGCGCTCGGAATTGCAAAATATGGAGAACAGGCTTGTAAAAAAAGAAGATAATCTTGAGAGCAAGGAAACAAAGCTGGCGGAGAAAGAAGATAGCCTTGAGCAATGGGAAAAGCAACTAAATAAAGAAGAAGAAGAAATTGAAACTATCAAAGAGAAGCAGCAGCAGAAATTAGAAGAAATTGCTGGTATGAACGAAGAAGAAGCGCGAAATTATCTTCTGTCAAAGAAAGAGGAAGAACTTGAGCATGAATATGCCCGCAGAATAAATGAAAAGGAAGCAGAGCTGCGGGAAAAAGCCGACAAAAAGGCCAGGGAAATAATTTCTATGGCCATTCAAAGATGTGCTGCTGAACATGTAGCAGAAAATACTGTTTCAGTTGTCGATCTGCCCAGCGATGATATGAAGGGCAGAATAATTGGGCGAGAGGGCAGAAATATTCGCACCTTTGAGAGCTTAACCGGGGTAGACCTGATAATAGATGATACACCGGAGGCTGTGGTTATATCAGGGTTTGATCCTATGCGCAGAGAAGTTGCCCGCATAGCTCTGGAAAAATTGATTGTCGATGGAAGAATTCATCCCGCTCGCATTGAGGAAATGGTTGAAAAAGCTGAAGAAGAACTGGACAGCCATATTAAAGAAATTGGAGAAGAAGCTACCTTTGATACCGGTGTTCATGGTCTTCACGCTGAACTGATAAAATATCTTGGGCGCCTCAAATTCCGCACCAGCTACGGCCAAAATGTTTTACAGCATTCTCTTGAAGTTTCTCAGCTGGCAGGTATTATGGCTTCGGAGCTGGGCGCCGAGGTTAATACAGCCAGAAGAGCGGGTCTTTTGCACGATATAGGTAAGGCCATAGATCACGAAGTTGAAGGACCTCACGTTGATATTGGTCTGGATATGCTGAAAAAATTTGAAGAAAAAAATCAGGATGTTCTACACGCCGTCGAAGCACATCATGGAGATACGGAATTTAAATCAGTTGAGGCTGTGCTTGTAGCAGCTGCTGATGCTATTTCAGCTGCCCGACCGGGAGCCAGAAAAGAAACACTTGAATCTTATATCAAACGTCTGGAAGAACTGGAAGATCTGGGTCGTTCCTTTAAAGGAGTAAAAAACTCCTATGCCATTCAGGCAGGTCGAGAGATCAGAGTGATAGTAGAATCAGAAAAGATAGATGATGCTGAAGCCAGTAAAATATCGCGAGATCTTTCAAAAAAGATCGAAGAAAATCTGGATTATCCCGGTCAGATAAAAGTGGTCGTAATTAGAGAACAAAGGGCTGTTGACTACGCTAAATAAATTTGTTATATCTTAACAGCCATTTTATTATAAAAATCTTAATGATTACTTTCATCAAATAAAGGGGCTCTATTTTTGAGCCCCTCCTAATTTTTTTACTGCATATCCTTCAGAAAAGAAAGGTGTTCTAATATATGAATTTTCTTTTAATAGGAGATATAGTTGGTAGAGCGGGTCGCAGAGCTGTAAGACAGTTTTTGCCGGATTTTATTGAAAAATATAAGATAGATTTTGTGATTGCCAATGGAGAAAATGCTGCCGGCGGATTTGGTATCACAAAAAAAGTTGCCGATGAACTATTTGACTATGGGATCGACTGTTTAACTATGGGAAATCACACCTGGAAAAATAAAAATATATACAAATTTATTGATAACGAGCCCCGCCTTGTAAGACCGCTCAATTTTGCCCAGGGTATTCCCGGCAGGGGTTTAAGTTCTTTTCTGAAAAACGGCAGGAGAATTGTTGTTGCAAATCTTATAGGTCAGGTTTTTATGCAGGCTCATGATTCTCCATTTCGGGTCATGGAAAAAAATATAAAGTCGATAGAAATGGAAGCTGATATACTCATACTGGATTTCCATGCTGAAGCTACAGGAGAAAAACTTGCCATGGCAAGATTTTTGGATGGAAGAGCTGACTGTGTTTTTGGTACACATACACATGTACAAACGAGCGATGCACAAACTTTACCTGAAGGAACTGCTTATATAAGTGATCTGGGCCTTACAGGGGCCATTGATTCGATACTGGGCATGAAATCGGAGGAGATCATAAAAAAACATTTAACCGGACTGCCTACCAAATTCAAAGTTGGAACCGGGGATGTTAAACTGGAAGGGGCAATTTATAAGCAAAAAGAAAATGAAATATTTTCAGTCAGAAAAACAGACCGGGATTAGATAAAAAAGCAGGAGAGAGAGGTTCAACAATTATGACAGCAGATCTTCATATACACACTACTGCGTCCGATGGACTTATAAAGCCGGAGGAAGTAGCTCTTAGAGCAACGGAAAAAGATCTTACTACAATCTCTATCACAGATCATGATACCACTGCAGGAGTTAAGCCAGCTCAGAAAAAAGCAGATAAACTGCCTATCCGGGTTATAAGCGGGGTGGAGATTAATACTGAATACGGAGATGAACAGGTGCATATCCTGGGCTATTTCATCGATGAAGAAAACAAATTTTTGCAGGATAACTTACAAAAAATTAGACAGGGAAGAGAAGAGAGGGCTAGAAAAATGATTTCCAGTTTACAAAAAAGCAATCTTCCTGTTAAATTTTTTGAACTTAAAGAGCTGGTACCGGGAAAAATAATTAGCCGTTCACATATTGCTGATCTGCTTGTATATAAGGGGATTGTTAATGACAGAGAAGAGGCCTTTGAATTTTACCTTCATAAAGATTCTCCCCATTACTGTAAAAGAGATTATATCGACATTGAAAAAGCAGTAAAGATTATTGAAAAAGCAGGTGGCATTCCCATATTAGCTCATCCCGGTCTTATTGATGATGAAGAAGTTATTATTAAAATTTGCAGTTTTGTCCAGGGGCTGGAAGTATTTTATCCGGACCACAGTCTTGAGGATTTAAAAAAATTTAAAACACTCGCCCGGAACCGGGATTTAATTATTACAGGAGGTTCTGACTTTCATGGTCCCAATTTATCCGATGAAAAACGACTGGGCAGTATCAAATTGAAAGACAGGTATTTAAAGAAACTAGAAAGCAGGGCAGCCTGAGTGAGGAGACTGTTTTTTACCTTGACATGAATTTTGGCTTCTGTTAAACTGATTTCTAGAAGTTTTATCGTTGAAAAAGAAATTTTTTGCTAAATTGCGTTACAAAAATAACAATCAGATATTTATGATAAAGTATCTTCTGTTTTTTTCATACATAAAAGCCGGTTATTTAATGATAATCGTCAATATTATTTCAATTTTAATATCTCGGAGGTGAAAAAGTGGAAGATTTGAGAAAGTTCCCGATAGGAGGAGTCCATCTGCCGGAGGAAAAACATTTAACCACAGACTCCCCTATTGAATCCATGGACCTGCCTGATAGTGTATCTATTCCCCTGCAAATGCATATAGGAGCTCCCTGCAATCCTGTTGTTGATAAAGGAGAAGAGGTGCAGAGGGGGCAGTGTATTGCAAGAAATGACGAAGCTCTTTCAGGGTTAATACATGCTTCTATATCCGGGGTCTATAAAGGAGTTGAAGCTCGTCCCGGGCCGGACGGTTCAATGATAGATTGCATGATAATCGAAAATGAGGGACAGGACAATGAAGAAAAACTCCTTTCTCCCATTTATAAGAGGGAAGAACTGAGTTCCGACAAGATAGTTGAGAGGGTAAAAAAAGCAGGAATAGTCGGACTGGGAGGAGCCTGTTTTCCCACCCACGTGAAACTTACTCCTCCAGATGATAAACCTATCGACACCGTAATTATAAATGGTGCCGAATGTGAGCCTTATTTGACTGTGGATGATAGATTGATGCAGGAAAAAACAGACATTTTATTTGAAGGTCTTGAGATGATAATGATGTCAAGCGGAGCAGAAAAAGGAATTGTCTCCAGTGAGATTAATAAACCAAAAGCCGTTGAAGCTATTAGAGAAGAAGCTGAAAACTGGGAAGATCTTAGCGGTGTCCCTCTGGATACCAGATATCCGCATGGGGCTGAAAAACATCTCATAAAAGCCGTGCTCAACAGAGAGGTACCCCGCAGGGGGTTGCCCATGGATGTAGGAGTTATTGTTAATAATGTCCAGACTACAACTAAAATAGCTGAAGCTGTTTATAAAGGAAGAACATTGATTGATAGAGTAATAACCGTAAGCGGCAGAGCAATTGAGGAGCCCAAAAATCTGCTTGTTCCCGTGGGAGCTTCCATGGAAGATGTCATAAATTATTGCGGTGGACCTGCTGAAGATAAATTTTATACTATAATGGGAGGTCCAATGACCGGAAAAAGAGTTGAAAGTTTGAAAGTTCCTGTGGGTAAAGGCACATCCGGCATTGTTCTGTTAACTGAAGAAGAATATAGCGATCCGGAAAAAAGGGTCTGTATCAAATGCGGTAAATGTGTGGATGTCTGTCCCATGTATCTTCCTCCAAATAGAATTACCGCCTTTGTCAATAGCGAAATGTATGACGAAGCAGAAATTGCGGGCTTACATGATTGTATTGAATGTGGTGCCTGTGCTTTTGTCTGTCCGGCAAAAAGGCCACTTCTTCGATGGATACAGAGAGGAAAAGCGGCAGCTGACAGCTAAACTATCATAATAATTACTTTCATTTTTCCTTTTAATTTGAAAAAGTTACATCACATGTGGAGGTGAAATGTTTTGGCAAATTCATATCAAATGTCAGGCCCCCACATTAGACAGGTGGATTCGATAGAAAAAACTATGTGGAATGTGGTACTGGCATTGATTCCAGCAATATTTATGGCAGTATATCTTTTTGGTTCTTATGCTCTGTATCTGGTTGCTGCCACTATGATTACATGCATGGTGGTTGAAATACCATTCAATAAAAATTTATCCGGTCGTCAGCGGCTGCTCGGCGACGGAAGCGCAGCGGTAACAGGAGTTATTCTTGGTTTGTCACTTCCTCCCACTGCTCCCTGGTGGATACCGATTTTGGGGGGGATTGCAGCCATCCTGGTTGGGAAACAGCTCTTTGGGGGGCTTGGAAATAACGTATTTAACCCTGCCCTGGTTGGAAGAGCCATATTATCAATATCCTGGACAATTTATATGACTCAGTGGGTAACTCCTTTTGATGGTTTATCAACAAGCACTCCCCTGGCAACTCCCGGTCCGGATGCCTCACTCTGGGAGCTTTTTGCGGGTACAGTTCCCGGAAGCATAGGAGAAACTTCCGCTATTGCTCTTCTTATTGGAGCGGCATACTTATATTATAGAGGTTATCTTGATCTGCGTATTTCCATTCCCTATGTTGTGGCTGCTGCCGCAACAGCTTTGATTCTGGGAATCAATCCTCTGTATGCAATTCTCGCCGGTTCACTCATTATGGGAGCTTTTTTCATTGCCACTGATATGGTTACCTCGCCAGCTACCCGCAGCGGCAGGCTTATTTATGGGGCTGGCTGTGGGATTTTAACAATAGTAATCCGTGCTTTTACCGGTTTTCCGGAGGGTGTAACATTTGCTATTTTGCTCATGAACGGGTTTTCACATCTTTTTGATACTTTATTTGAGGGATATATTTTTGGTCAGATCCATCTAAAAAAGAGAAGAATCATGCAGGCAGGAGTTATCGTTTTTTCCACAATTTTATTTGCTGCCATTGCTTTTGGCGGCTTTCAGTTGAGCGACAGGGATTTTCTTGAACCACAACACAGGGTTTTTAACGAATATAAACATGAATTTTTCCCTCAGGCTGACGGATTTAACATGCTGGAGGAGCTGCACCGAGACCGCATGCTTGCCGAGGTGACTCAGGGTAATCGACGCGTTGGCTTTTTGGCCTATACACAGCGCATTGGATACGACGGTGAGATAGAAAATATGGTTGCCATAAACCCTGACGGAGAGGTTATTGGCAGCCGCATAATAGATCACAATGAGAGTGCCACTACTGGAGCTCAAATTGAAAGGGAAGATTTTCTTGCCCAATTTGTAGGCCTCCGATATGAAGATTTAAATCCCACTCTGGAAGGGCAGGAATTCAATCTTGATACGATAACAAACGCCACCCTGTCGTCAATTGCCGTAGCTCAAACAGTAGAAACCTCTCTGGAGTTAGTTAACAGGCAGCTGGAGGGAAGTCGATATGATTACTTCGATCTTCCCACCGGCAGATATCGCGGTACAGGCACCGGCTGGGGAGGAGAAATGGAAGTAGAGGTAGTAATTGAAGACGGCTTCCTTATGGACCTGGAAGTGCAAAACCACAGTGATACGCCTCATAAAGCCAGAAGTGCTTTTGAGAGGCTAAAATCGCGAGTTATAAGCGCTCAAAGCACCGATGTGGACACTATTTCCGGCTCCACTGCCAGCAGCAGGGGAATGCTTGAAGCTATCGAAGATGCTCTCGCTTCCAGAGAAGTGGTCGTTGAAGAAGTTGACTTTTCAGAGCTTGCTGATGGGATCTATACTGGTTCCGCTCCCGGACATATCGATGAGATAGAGGTAGAAATAGAAATTGCTGATGGCGAAGTTGTGAATATCGATATAGTTAGCCATGAAGAGACAACCTATCTGGCTGAACCGGCGCTGGAAAGATTGATAAGAAGAGTTATCTCCGAACAGACTACCGGTATTGAGATGGTGTCTGGAGCTACTCTAACCAGCAGAGGCTTTCTTGCAGCGGTTGCAGATGCCGGTATTGAGGAAGAACCTTTTGTCATTCCAGATATTGATGGCACGTTTACTGGAATATCTGAGGGATATCAGGATGACGTAGAAGTAGAGGTAACTCTAGAAGCTGGAGATATTACAAACATTGAGGTTATCTCTCACAGGGAAACTGAAGACGTTGCAGAACCCGCTTTTGAAGAACTGAAAGATAAAGTAATTGAAGCTCAGGATACGGATGTAGATAAAATTACCGGAGCTACCTATTCAAGCCAGGGTTATCTCGGAGCTGTTGAAAATGCTCTGCGCCAGATTGCTGAACCTGATTATGAGGATGGGGTATATACTGCTATTGCAGAGGGTTATCAAAGCGATATTGAAATAGAGCTCGTAATTGAAGAAGGAGAAATAGAGGAAATTTCTGTTATTTCCCATGATGAAACTTCAGAAATTGCCGACCCAGCTTTTGATGATCTGGAAGAAAAGGTTATCGACGCGCAGAGTGCTGAAGTGGATACAATATCTGGAGCTACCGGCACCAGTGAAGGATATCTGGATGCTGTGTCAGCTATTCTTACCGATGCCAGAACTGATGTAGTTCCAGAAGAACCTGAGCCTGAAGAAGTAGAGCTTCAGGATGGTGAGTTTACAGGCACCGGTGAAGGATATAATGATGATATAGAGGTTGAAGTGAGGATACAAGGCGGTGAGATTACTGCTGTTGAGGTATTAAGACATGAGGAGACTGAAGATATAGCTGAGCCAGCTTTTGCAGATCTGGAGGAGATGGTTATAGAAGCGCAGGATACTGATGTGGATACCATCTCCGGAGCTACAGGGTCCAGCGAAGGTTATCTCGAAGCTGTTGATGCAGCTTTATCCGGGGCAGAAGATATAGATGAACCCGAACCGGAAGAGCCTGAAGCTGTATTTTCCGAGGGGACGTATACAGGTATTGCCGACGGATACAATGATGAAATCGAGGTTGAAGTAACAGTAGATCAGGAAGAAATAGTTGATATTGAGGTAGTGGCCCACGAAGAGACTGAAGATATAGCGGAACCTGCCTTCGAGGATCTTATTTCCGACGTGCTGGAAGCTCAGGATACTGAAGTTGACACTGTGACGGGGGCTACCGGTTCCAGCGAGGGCTTTTTAGAAGCAGTCGGAGCTGCTCTTGATGATGCCAGGGTTGATGAGCCCGAACCTGTTGAGGATGTTCCTGAAATAGCTGAACCCAGATTTGAAATGGCCGATGGCACATATCAGGGAGTTGCTGCAGGTTATCAGGATGATGTAGAAGTGGAAATTGTTGTTGATAACGGCATAATTGTAGGAATTGAAGTCATTAAGCATGGTGATACACCTGATATCGCAGAGCCAGCATTTGAAGAGATGCAGGAGAGGGTTGTTGCAGCTCAGGACACGGAAAGTGTTGATACTGTTACCGAAGCGACAAAATCCAGCGAAGGTTTTCTGAGAGCAGTAAACGTAGCCATGACAGCAGCCCATGAGGCCTACGAAGAGCCAGAGGAGCCGGAACCCGAAGTAGAGCTTGAGGATGGTGAGTTTACGGGCACAGGTGAAGGATATAATGATGATATAGAAGTTGAAGTGAGGATAGAAGGCGGTGAGATTACTGCTGTTGAGGTATTAAGACATGAGGAGACTGAAGATATAGCTGAGCCAGCTTTTGCAGATCTGGAGGAGATGGTTATAGAAGCGCAGGATACTGATGTGGATACCATCTCCGGAGCTACAGGGTCCAGCGAAGGTTATCTCGAAGCTGTTGATGCAGCTTTATCCGGGGCAGAAGATATAGATGAACCCGAACCGGAAGAGCCTGAAGCTGTATTTTCCGAGGGGACGTATACAGGTATTGCCGACGGATACAATGATGAAATCGAGGTTGAAGTAACAGTAGATCAGGAAGAAATAGTTGATATTGAGGTAGTGGCCCACGAAGAGACTGAAGATATAGCGGAACCTGCCTTCGAGGATCTTATTTCCGACGTGCTGGAAGCTCAGGATACTGAAGTTGACACTGTGACGGGGGCTACCGGTTCCAGCGAGGGCTTTTTAGAAGCAGTCGGAGCTGCTCTTGATGATGCCAGGGTTGATGAGCCCGAACCTGTTGATGAACCCGAGACTGAAGAAATCGAAGAGCCAGAGGAGCCGGAACCCGAAGTAGAGCTTGAGGATGGTAAGTTTACGGGCACAGGTGAAGGATATAATGATGATATAGAGGTTGAAGTGAGCATAGAAGACGGCAGGATTGCTGGTATAAAAGTTTTAAGTCATGCCGATACGGAGAACATTGCCGAACTCGCTTTTGAGAATCTGGAAGAGAGAGTAATAGATTCACAGGATACTGATGTTGATACTTTTACAGCAGCCACCGGTTCCAGTGAAGGCTATCTGGAGGCTGTAAAAGAAGCTCTTTCCAGGGCAGAAAATAACAATGATGATTATAATGATGACTTGAAAGAAAAAGAAATTAAAGAGGAACCCGAAATAGAGCTCAGCGATGGACATTATACTGGAACAGGAGAGGGCTATAGCGATGAAATTGAAGTTGAAATTTTTGTGGATGATGGTCTGATATCTGAAATTGAGGTTCTCAGCCATGGAGATTCTGATGATATAGCTGAACCTGCTTTTGAAGATCTTACTGAAAGAGTTATTTACAATCAGAGTGCTGATGTTGATGTGGTCTCCGGCGCTACCAGTTCAAGCCAGGGATTTTTGCAGGCAGCTGGAGAGGCGATATCCTCTGCCCGGGATATGCCGGAACCAGCTGTAGAATACAGGGACGGTTCTTATACCGGAGCTGGAGAAGGTTACAGCGACGATATCGAGGTCGAAGTGAAAGTGGAAAACGGATTTATCACCTCCATAGAGGTGCTTTCTCATGGGGATTCTGATGATATAGCTGAACCTGCCTTTACAGATTTAACAGAAACCATCATGGAAGAGCAAAGTCCGGAGATCGATACTATTTCTGGAGCTACCGGATCCAGCCGGGGCTTTCTGGAAGCTGTTAACTCCGCTCTCAGCCAGGCTAAAACTGAAGTGATAGAGGTTCAACCCGAAATAGAGCTCAGCGATGGACATTATACTGGAACAGGAGAGGGCTATAGCGATGAAATTGAAGTTGAAATTTTTGTGGATGATGGTCTGATATCTGAAATTGAGGTTCTCAGCCATGGAGATTCTGATGATATAGCTGAACCTGCTTTTGAAGATCTTACTGAAAGAGTTATTTACAATCAGAGTGCTGATGTTGATGTGGTCTCCGGCGCTACCAGTTCAAGCCAGGGATTTTTGCAGGCAGCTGGAGAGGCGATATCCTCTGCCCGGGATATGCCGGAACCAGCTGTAGAATACAGGGACGGTTCTTATACCGGAGCTGGAGAAGGTTACAGCGACGATATCGAGGTCGAAGTGAAAGTGGAAAACGGATTTATCACCTCCATAGAGGTGCTTTCTCATGGGGATTCTGATGATATAGCTGAACCTGCCTTTACAGATTTAACAGAAACCATCATGGAAGAGCAAAGTCCGGAGATCGATACTATTTCTGGAGCTACCGGATCCAGCCGGGGCTTTCTGGAAGCTGTTAACTCCGCTCTCAGCCAGGCTAAAGTGAAACAGTAAGGCTTTTTCTGGTATCAGCTGATAAATTCTGTTAGTCTAAAAAATACAAAGCTGATTAAAATTATCATGATTACTCTGGAAATCATTTGAGATAATATGTAAATATACGAAGGAGTGAGCTTTCTTTATGGAAAAATTCAGCAATATGTTCGAACAGGTTCTCCTGCTTGGCCTGATTCCTATTTTGGGCGGAAGCAGAAATATGTTAACGGCATTGATTGTTGCTGTTGTCTTAATACTGGTTTCATTGCTTGTCAGGTTTTTTTCCCGCATTATGAACAAGGAAAACCTGGCTGGAGCTCACTGGATCCTCTATATTTCTCTGGGAATATCATTATCATATATTGCCTATTTATTTTCTGCATTTTCGTATCCTGAAGTCTATCAGTATTCGGGAATTTATATTTTACTTGTCGGTGTTACGCCCCTTACGTATTATGGATGCAAGAGTAATATAACTCTAACCGAACAATTGAAGAGGTATAATATTTTCTTTTTGACCATAATAGTTGTGAGTTTTTTTAGAGAACTTCTCGGTTTTGGTTCCCTCCTGGGAATATCTTTTTTCGAGGTCGGTTTTGCCCCCCTGGGCTCTTTTCAGGGAGCACCCGGAGCTTTTATAATACTGGGAACCCTCTGGCTTTTGTTTCGGTTATTATTAACATTAAATATAATAGATGAAACTTTTATTGAAATAGAGGAGGGAATAGAGCAGTGAGTGAATTTATAGGCGTTTTCCTGGAAAATCTATTTCCTGAAAATATACTTCTGGTTTATTTTATGGGGGTTTTACTATCGATTGCAGAAACCAGAGGAGTTAGAACTTCTCTCTATAAAGGTGTGAAATTTGCTTTTGCACTCTTTTTTGCTGCTTTTTTAGGGTTTATTATTGCTGACGCAATTCCTTTAGAATTTGAATTTTTCCATCCCTGGATTTTCCTTTTAACATCTCTGGCAGCAGTGTTCATTTTACAGCTTTCTGGTGAGCTTAAAGGTGAGTTTTACGGAGTCCCTCGCCTTCTACTTCCGCTGGTTCTTTTTGTGGGGACGCAATATATTCTTGTGGGTAGAGGACTCAGCTTTGAAATGATGGTTGTTTCTGCTCTTGCAAATTCTCTGGGTTTTTATCTTGGCTTTATATTGATTGGAACGATAAAAGAGCAAATGATAATATCTGAAGCCGATGACATATTTAAATATTCTCCTGTGCTGCTTATCAGCCTGGGCGTATTGAGTATGGCCGTCATGGGTTTTGCTTTTCTTTATTAATCGGTTTTGCTATTGAATAGCTTTCAGGATTATTTGTTACTTAAGTCGGTTTTATCCCTTTTATTAAAAAGGACTTAATTCGTTTTTGTAGAAATATGTATAATGTGATATAGTTAAATAAATGAATATAGGAAAGAAAAATTTAATTTTTTCACTCACTGTAACCCGAAGTGAGTATTATGCTATTCATTTGAACATTAGTTCATCAGAAGCATAAAATCATGAAAAATTATCGTTTGAGAAGAGGAGTGGTTAGCTTGCAGGAAATTTGGAATATTATATCGCTCGGCGGTCCTACTGCTTTGCCCCTTTTAATAGCCTCTATCTTTAGTCTGGCAGTAATTATCGAAAAGTCTATCTTTTTTGCCCGCCGCAAACAAAACAATAAAAATTTAATTAGAAAAATAGAGATGTTTCTGGATGAAGGAGACACCATGTCAGCCTACAATCAACTCAAAGGTGAAAATGGCCCTCATGTTAGACTGCTCTCTACAGCGCTATCAAATATGGAGGAAGAGCCGGAAAGAATCAGGGAAGCTTTACAGGTGACAGGAAAAAAGGAAATCAGAAGGATGGAGAAACACCTGCCTATTTTGGATGTAATTGCTATGATTGCTCCCCTTTTGGGGCTGCTTGGAACAGTTATAGGCATAATTAGCAGTTTCAATATCCTGGGAACTGCTGCAGGCATGGGAGATCCCGCTCAAATAAGTGCGGGAATTGCAGCAGCTCTTATAAGCACAGCAATAGGGTTAATAATTGCTATACCAACTGCTATATTTTATTCATATTTTTCCAACATAGTAGAGAGAAGAGCACATGAACTGAATGAAAGCATAGTAGAAATTATGGATATGATGAATAACCGGGGTGAAGAGGAGTATGAAGAAAATGTTAGAAACATCTCTTAGTAAAAAGAGTAAGATTAACATACTCCCCCTTGTAGATGTTATCTTCTTTTTGCTGGTATTTTTTATGCTTTTTACATCATTTAGGGCTGCTCCTGAAGGTCTGGATATGGAACTTCCTGCTGCCGAAACCGTCACCGAACAGACCGAAGAGAGCGTAATTATAAATGTGGATGAAGACGGGCAGTATTCTCTCGACGGAGACATTCTCACTCTTGACGAAATAAGAATGGAGATGGAAGACCTAACTGCCGAGCGGGATAATGTAACGGTCATTATAAGCGCCGATAGAAATACGCGCTACGACTACGTTGTGCAGGTGATGGACAGTCTCAGGCAGGAAGGAATATACAATCTAGCCCTTGCTGCGGAAAGAGAAACCTAATCTGGAGAGATTTGTTATGAAGAATAGTAACAATCGAGAACCTAAAAATAGGTTGTTTTTGTTTGTTGTGATTTCCCTGATTATTCATTTTGGCATGTTTTATCTGCTGCCCTGGGGAGGATTTGCTACTGGACTAAATCCTGAAGGCAGAGCTCAAGAGGATTTTGAATTTGTTCAGGTGATTGATTTTGAAACAGTTCCAGGAGAGAGCGGAGATGAAGATATTACTGAAGAAACCGAAGAAATTGAACGTGAAGAAGCTGAAGAAGAAATTGAAGATCCTGAACCCTCGCAGGAAGTTCCTTCAGAAGATGTAGAGGAGACTGTGGAAGAAGATATTCCTGCAGAAGATGAAACAGAGGAGGTCGCTGAAGCTCAGGAAGAACCTGAAGAAACAGAGGAAATTTCGGAAGATGATGTGGAGCGGGAAGAAGAAGTTATGACTGCTGAAGAAGCCGAAGAAGAAATAGAAGTTCCGGAGGAAGAGCACCACGAAGAAACAGAAGCCGCGGAAGCTCAGGAAGCCGCTGAAGAAGAAACCGAGGCAGATGAAGCGCAGGTTGAAGAGACTGATACTGGGGGGGAAGATGATACTCCGCCTCCAGCCGGTGAACTCGTTCTTCACTCGGAAATTCCTGTTTATCCTAAATATGCTGTTGGACCTGGAGAAACTGGAGAGGTAGTTGTCTCAGCATTTGTTGATACAGCCGGCGAAGTTGAAGAGATACAAATAGCTGAGAGTTCAGGAAATGAAGCTATGGATAGAAATGCGCAAAATACAATTGAACATGGGTGGGATTTTAGCTCCTATTCCAGCAGCTATACTATGGAAATTTTTGTGAACTATGATGTCGATGAAAGAGGAAATCCAGATGTTAATTATGAGCTGCTGGAGGTTAAGTTCAATTAATTCTGAATGAGGTGGTTTTATAGATGTACAGAAATTATTTCTTTTTATTGACAGCATTAATGCTGCCATTTTTTTTAATTATAACAGTAATTTTTTTCGCTGCGGAACCGCTATTGGCCGAAGAATTAATTGAAGATATTGATTCCGAGGGAAATTTAAGGATATATAATGAATATATAGCAGTAGTGGTAAATACCGAGGAAAATGCTCGCGGCAGATTTGCGGTGGAAACAACCGGAGGAGATCCCGGGACTGAAGAGGATGAAAATATGCCTCTTATTTACGGTAGACCTGTCCCCTGGACTTCCTATACCACGATAAAGATTGATGGCGAGGAGTTTGCATTCGGAGGTGAGACAGAGAGAAGAGCAGGAGCAAATGCAGGATACGGCGAAGAGCTTCAACCTCCTGAGGTTGAAAATGAAACTATCTTAACAGCCTATCAACTTGAGGATCTGGAGGTTGAACAGAGATTAGAAATCATTGAAAGTACCACCACGGGCTTACCTGATACCGCTCGTATAGAATATGTTCTTACCAACACAGGAGACTCCAGCAAAGAGGTGGGGCTTAGAATTATGCTCGACACCATGCTGGGAGAAGTTGACGGTTCTCCTTTTAGAGTAGAAGAAGAAGCAGTGGAAACAGATGCTCGTCTGACTCATGATGAGCTTCCCAGTTTTTATCAATCATTTGATAGCCTCACTGATCCTCAAATAACATCTCAGGGAGCTTTTGTAGGCGAGCATGTTGATACTCCGGATAGAGTTTATATGTCTAACTGGGGCAGTCTTGCAGATGGACCCTGGAACTTCAATTTTGAGCCCGGGAGAGAATTTCTCAGGGAGGGAGAATTTGAAATCGATAGTGCCATAGCCCTCTACTGGGATCCGGTGACTGTGGAGCCAGGAGAAACGATAAGCTACGCCACCTCATATGGCCTGGGCGGAGTATCCAAAGTTCCTGGAATGTTATCTCTCGGAATTAGTGCTCCCAGAGAATTTACTTTTAGCCCGGAAACTCCTGAGCTTCCAATTGTCGGTTATATTGAAAATACCGCAGGATTGACTGCAGAAAATGTAAGCGCAGAGTTAAATCTGCCTGACTTTTTACAGGCTGAAGATCACATTAGAGATCTGGGAGATTTAGATGAAGGCGAGGTTGCTCAGGTCAATTATTACGTCGAACCCCTTACAGAAGATTTACCCGATGACTTTTCATTTGCGATAGAGGCTTCGGCTGATAATACAGATACAAATATTGCCGAGGGGCATGTTGATCTTTTGGATCCCGCTATGCTGGATGTAAATCTTGATATTGCAGAACCGGTCAGAGTTGTAGACGGCAGCCTAAAACCTCTCCCAATTACCCTCAGAGCTGAACTTGAAAATGTTGGAGAGGCACCTTTTAGAAATTTTGTCGGCGAGCTTATCACCCCTCCAGGCTTTGAATTTGCAAAGTATGAAAGGCCCGAAAAAAGAAGTTTTTCAATTGAGGCTGGTGAGAAGTTTACCATAAACTGGAGATTACATCCTCATGATATAGAAGGTGATTTTCCTTTTGCCCTTCAGATTGAAGGTGATGGAGATTATTCTGAAACCGTCCGGAGAAGTGTAGATATTCCAGGTACTTCACCGGGAATTTTTTTCAATATTGATCGTTCCAGTTCCGATAGAGACATTATAACAGCTAAAATTGGGGCAAATAAATTGGTTGATGAAATAGAAGTGATAGAGTTTGATCTAAATTACAATGAAAATCTTGTGGATTATGTTTATTCTTCCCGGGGCACTCTTTTTGTCAGAGATGAGAGATTAATGGCATGGGATGGACCTGCGGAAATAGACGAAAATTCCATAAGCTTTTCTCTGCTGCTGCCGGATGGAGTAAGCAGCGGAGGGCTTGCTCAAATAAGATTCAGCCTGGAAGAAAAGGATAAAGATCTCGATGATTTGAAGGAAAGCTTTTCTCTGGAAAATGTTAAAGCCTATGATAGTGACGGAGAAGAAATTGAGTTAAGTATTTTTTAATGGAGGTGTGGCTATTCGTGAAAAAGGTAGTTTTAATATTTTTAATTGTCTCTTTTACCGCTGTTTCGTCATTTTCTCCCCTGAATGCTATAGAGATCGAGGATGTTCCTGAAGATCATTGGGCTTACGAAAGCGTCACCAAACTTATTGATAGAGGATACATGAGCCTATATGATGATGATACTTTTGCTGGAGGAAATAGCGTTTCCAGATTTGAACTGGCAGAGGTACTGGCAGATATGATTGAAGATCTGGAAGATGAAGCAATTGACATGGAACCGGAGGACATTGATCTATTAAAGGAATTATCAATTGAATTTCGAGATGAACTGGTAGAGATTGCTGAAGATATGGAATTATTTCAGGAAAGAGTGGAGGAACTGGAAGAAGAAAAACTTATTTATGGCGAGGATATCGCAGAAATGAAAAAAGACGTAGATGATATGGACGATACTGTAAAGGATATAGTGGATGAAATTGCTGAACTGAGATTAAGAGAGGAAAGACTGGATGAAATGGAGGAAAGAATGGATGAATTGCAGCAGGATATGGATATTTCCGAAGAAGAATTTGAAGAAAGAATGAAAAATCTTGAGGAAAGAGTAGAAGATCCTGATAGATTTGAAGATCTGGAAATTTTTGACGAACGCATGGAAGATATGGGGCAGCGGCTTACCATGCTGGAGGAGAAGCATGAGGAAAACCGAGAAGACATAAGAACACTTGAACAGCAAAGGACAAATCACCTGCTATATATAGGAGCTGTTGGCCTGCTATCACTTGCTTCACTGTTGATTGATTGATTTATTAATCAAAGGAAAGAATGAATGAAGGGCAGGTGCAGCCCGATGAAATATTTATTAAAGACAATACCAGAGCCAGGAATAACAATTTTAATTTTAATTTTACTGCTTGTGCTGAGTTTATGCCTGCCTGGCTATCCTTTCACGGAGATAAATACAGTTTCAGCGTCCTCTCTAGAGATAGAAGATGTTTTAAAGGGGATTGGAGCAGCGGTGGTGATTATAACTGCTTCACAGTTTATCCTGGAAAGATTTACAGAAGATGAGACTGAGGAAAAGTCCGAACATCCACAAAAAATTTATAATAATAAAAAAACGTATCCCCAGCCACATGATGAACACAAATCAATAGATACAGTAAAGGAAAAGGAAGAAATAATATCTCTCATTTCTGAAGAAAGTTCTCGCAATGAGATTGAAAATAACATACAAAAGATGGGCCTAAGCGAAAAAGACCTGAATAGGCTTGCACATATCGTTTATGGAGAGGCCAGGGGCGAGCCTTTTCAGGGCCAAATTGCAGTAGCAGCAGTGATATTAAATAGAAAAAATGCTCCAGCATTTCCCGATAATATTTCCGATATAATTTATGCGGTTGAACAGTTTACTGCAGTCGAAGATGGACAGTATTTTATGGAACCTGACAGGACTGCTTTTAAAGCTGTGACGAGAGCTCTTTCCGGAGAAGATCCCTCTAAAGGAGCACATTATTTTTATAATCCCCGCACGGCAGACAATTTGGATTGGTTTCAAACTCTCGAAGTTACTGCAGAAATTGGAAATCATATATTTGCTATAGAACCATAAAAACAAACGGTTCTTCTCTACATCAGTTGGTGCATTTTGTTTGAGAACACTTACATTCAGGACATTTTCCCACTTTTATAGATCTCATTCATGGAAGCTATGAGGCTCCGCTCACAATGAAATTTTTCCTCTGCTTCAGTTTAGTTTTCGGCCCAAAAATAGTGCTTCCTTCACGAAAGCTCCTCCCTGAGCTTCGCTCAGCCCGGCACATCCTGAGCCGGGGACACGATTTTTGGGCCATGGACCTGACTTAAGCTTCGAAAAATTTCGAGTATCACTTCGC
>CAZVZM010000027.1:0-26195 GCA_964630835.1 uncultured Halanaerobiaceae bacterium | reverse complement strand
AGTTTTTCTAAAAAACGACAAATTTTATAAAGAAGGTAAAAAAATAAAATTATTATTTGTAAGCAGGGGGGTATCTGACAGATGTCTGACATGAGGAGCGAAGAGAAGATAGCAGTGGTCACTGACAGCACCTGCGATATCGAGGCTGAGAAGTTAAAAAATCGCGGCATAAGATCACTGCCCCTTAAAGTTATAATTGAGGACGAGCAGTATCTGGATAGAGTGAATATTACACCGTCCCGGGTATATGAAATCATGGAAGAAAAGACTCCCACAACCTCCATGCCTTCACCGGGTGAGATAGAGGAGCTTTATAAAAAGCTTGGGGATGAGGGCTATACTCATATTATTTCAGTGCATATTTCCGGGGGGCTTTCCGCAACCTGTGACAACTGCCATCTTGTAGCCAGCAGGATGGATGAGATGGAGGTTAGCGTTATTGACTCCGGTATGTTATCTATGGGGCTCGGTCGCCTTGTTCTTTTTGCGCAGGATCTGGTGGATGAAGGTAAGCTAGGTTTTTCTGAGATTGTTGAGAGAGTACGGGCCAAAAAGGATGAAATAAAGATATACTTTGTTGTTAGAACTTTAAAATATCTCAAAGCTGGCGGCAGGATCGGTAAAGTGTCGGGGACTATCGGGGAGCTTCTCAATATAAAACCGATCATTGCCATAGATGAAGAGGGAGAATACTATACCGCAGAAAAGGTGAGAGGAAGGGCAGCATCTCTGAATAAAATGGCAGAGCTAATTGAGGCGGAAATGGAGGAAACCGCCGGGTATGCCCTGGATATAATGCATGCTGATGCTGGTGACGAGGCGGAAAAGATAAGAGAAAAATTTAAAGATAAAGACCCCATAAGAGAAATTAATGTGGGACAGATCAGCCCTGTTATGGTGGTGCATGCAGGCCCGGGGCTTTTAGGCATGGCCCTGTGTAAAATTTAATTGCCAGCATATCTGCCTCAAGAGAGATTTCCCGATGTTGCCATTTATGCTGGAAAGCAGAGGGGGAATTTCATTGTGAGAGGAGCCTTATAGCTTCCAGGCACAGATACTGGGAACAAAAATTATATAAATTAACTTAAACAAAAGTCATAAACTTATCTGGAGAAAGAACCATAATTTAATAGCGACAAAAGCTCCCGTTTTTTACCGGAATAATCTATCAGACAGCCTCGATCTGCTTGTCTATTTTAGAGGAAAATGTTATAATTTTTAAGAGCAGGGTAAGGCTAAATGAAAAATATGAAATTTTTCGAAGGATTTTTGCTGCCTTCATTACCGCCCGGCTCAACGGGTGGAATTTTGTTATTTGTATTTAATCTGTATATTGAAAGAATAAAATTATTCATCTGTAATTTTGATTATAGACATATTGTTTTTGAGATGGGTGGGGTTTCATTTGAAGGAAAATAATACAACTGTCATGATTGTTGATGATGCAGCATTTATGCGCGATACACTGAAAAATATTTTGGCGGATTCATCGTTTGAAGTAGTGGCTGAGGCTGCCGATGGAGTGGAGGCGGTGGAAAAATACAGAGAGGTCGAGCCGGATGTAGTGACGATGGACATTACTATGCCCCGCATGGGGGGGCTGGAGGCGACAGAAAAAATACTGGATATAAATTCAAAAGCTGTTGTAATAATTGTTAGTGCTATGGGCCAGAAACATCTGGTCATTGAGGCTATCGATATGGGTGTTGCTGACTTCATTGTTAAGCCTTTTCATAAAGATAAAGTATTGAGAATTATAGAGGAAGCTCTTCAAAGGTATTAAATCATTTTTTGCAGGTTTTTTTGTTTCTACCGGGAGAAAAGGAGGCTTTTGCTGTTCAATCCAGAAAATAATTAACAGATAATATTACATAATAATAAACTGACCGGCTAAAAGGGGGCATTTTAGGTGCCAAATAATTATAATTATCAGGATCGGATACTCAATCACGTGAGAAAAAATGAAATCAGAGTTACTGTTTATCTTGTCAGTGGTTATCAGCTTTCGGGGTATGTCGAGGGATTTGACAATTTTACAATAATTCTCAGAGATGAGGGAAAAAACAAGCTAATATTCAAGCATGCTATTTCCACAATTGAACCGTCCCGTTCAATTGAGGAGGCTATGCCCGGTGAGGAAGAAAGTTAAAATTTTGTCCCTGCCCGGTCCAGAGACATTCGTCTAAAAATATGGATGCAGAGAAGGGGTCTCTGCTGGGAGGCTGGCAGCTGGGAGTAAGCGAATACAGCGAGCATAAGCAGGAAGCTGCAGATTTTGTATTCTATCTTGCCAGCAGAGAGATACAAAAAATGCGGGCAATTGAGGCTTCACTTCCTCCCTCACTTGTAGAGCTCTATGAGGATGAAAAGGTGCTGAAAGCCAACCCCTATTTTCCAGAATTTGAGGAAATGTTCACAGGGGCGGTTGCCCGGCCTGCATCTCAGACAGCTCCAAAATATGATATGGCATCGGAAGTCGTTTTTTCAGAAGTGCATTCGGTGTTGACAGAAGCACAGGAACCTCTTACAGCACTGGAAAATATTGCTCTCGGGCTGGCTGAAATTCTGGAAGTTGATCCAGCAAGGATCGATATGGATCTGGAGTAACCCGGGCAGAAATTGTAATTGACTGGTCCCCGGAAGCTTCGGGGGCCTTTTTTAATATCTTATCGCCATAATGATAGGTTTTATTCTTGCGGTTATAGTCAAAAAATCGTGTTTCCGGCTCGGGAAAAATTTTATTGTGAACGGAGCCTCATAACCTCCAGAAATAAGCATTATGAGATTACATTTAAACAAAATTAAAATACTGAGGCGGAGAAGAACCAGATTTATTTCCTGCATAGAGAGGTGAAATTTAATGGGTGGGAGCCATGATACTGATAGAGATGAGGTTGCCAGTGCTGTACTGCATGGAGTAGGGCTGGGAATGGCTCTATCAGCTCTGGGGATTTTAATTATAATTGCCAACATGTTCGGAGATCTTAAGCATATCGTCGCCAATGCTGTATATGGCTCCACGCTTGTACTCCTTTATCTGGCTTCTACACTTTATCACAGTTTCACAAAAGGAAGAGCCAAATATGTTTTTAAAATTATGGATCATTCCGCGATTTATCTCCTCATTGCCGGCACATATACCCCCATAACAGTAGTTTTTATGGAGGGACTTCTGGGCTGGGTTATGTTTTCTGTAATATGGTTTCTAGCGCTTTTTGGTATAATTCTTAAGATTTTCTTATTTGAAAGAGTGAAGAAATTATCTCTACTGCTATATTTGCTCATGGGCTGGCTTAGCCTGCTGGCCCTGAGACCGCTTATAGCTGTTTTGAGCGGCGTCAGTCTTGTATTTCTATTTATTGGAGGGCTTTTTTACACCGCAGGCATAGTATTCTACGTAAAAAAAGATTTGAAGTATAATCATGCGATATGGCACCTCTTTGTCCTGGCGGGTAGTATGGCTCATTTTTTTACAATACTGCTCAATTTAATTCCCGTATAAAGGTGGGTGTATATTATTTCCGAAAATATTGCTGATCTTATAGATGTGGATGCAGGCAGCTACTTCAAACTGAAAAAGGATGATGAAATTTTTGATCCCGGGGATGAAGCCGGGGATATATTTCTGGTGCTGCAGGGCAAAATAGGATTATACAAAATAGATGACCGGGGACAGGAAGAACCTGTAGAAGTTATTGGGGCGGGTCAAATATTTGGAGAGCTGGCTCTTATTTCAGGTGAAAAGAGAAAATTGATGGCGAGGGCAAGGGGTAAATCCGTCTGTTTATCCCTCTCCAGAGATGAATTCTGGCAGCTGCTGGAAAACAAACCGGATTTAAATAGAAGAATGATCCTGATTTTAACCGAACGCCTCGACAAACTTCTTTCCGGCAGTGAAAGTGCCATTGAGGTGATGGATGAAGAACACGAGGAAGAAAAACCCGAAGAGAAAGACCCGGATCTTGCAGGTGGGCTTTTTCCAGAAGAACACGAAGATTATAAAAAAAGAGCTCCGGAAAAATTTGACAATTATCTATATGAAAAAAAGGTCAAATGCCCGGTCTGTGACAGTACCCTGCAGGTAAAAAAGGTGAGAAATTCACGCCTGAGGCTGGAGGAGATGCGGGATGATTTGAGGCCGGTTTATACCGATTTTAAACCCAGCTGGTATTTTATCTGGGTATGTCAGCAATGTTTTTATGCTGCTCCTAAGCGACATTTTGAAGAGCTGGGAAAGGACAACAGGGAAAAAATTCAGGAGGATTTCAGAAAAAAGATTCTGGAACATATCGGCGATGATTTTAGTCCCGGCTTCAGTGATCCTCGATATTTGCAGGAGGTTTTTCAGGCCTATTATTTATCGGTGAAGTTGCTGGAATTTGTGGAGGCGGAAGGCAATATAACGGGAGGCTGCTGGCTGCGATTGAGCTGGCTTTATGAGGATATGGGAAATAAAGAGCTGCAGGAAAAGTCAGCGATTAATGCTTTAAACTGCCTCGAGAAATATTATTTTGAAGAGTATTCTGGAGAACTTTCAACTCAGGCCGAACACAAATTGACTCTTCTCCTTGCCGGACTTATGATTGATTACGGGGATGATCCTGAAAAAGCTCTACCCCTTCTGGACGAAATTATTCGGGATAGGAAAACCAAAAAGCTTTATCGAAGAATGGCCAGGGAAAGATTTACAGCTCTAAGGGAGAGCAGAAAAAGTGACAGCCCCAAGTGAACCTCTCCACCTAAATCAAAAATAAGATTTTCATCGAAGATACTAGCTTCGCGTCGGATGGAGCTTCCAACTGCTTCATATAGATTAGAGTTCAATCTATATTACATCAGGCAACCCTTATTCGTTCGGGAGTGTCCACTTCTCCCATATCCCTACAGGGTCATAGAACAACCTTTCGGGAGTACCATGAGCTTGCGATACCCTGAATATTTTACACGAACAGGGATTGGTGTTCGCAACCTCAAATATTCACCTGGCGACTATAGCACAGGGGGTCTTACCCACTGATGGTGAGTTGACATTACTATTTTTTAACCCTGCACTATAGTTAGTATATCACAGTAGTTTAGATGGAGTTTTCTTTGGCAACTTTAAATAAAATTCAAAAACTGATGTGGAGAGAAAACAGATTTCTTTTAGGATTGCCCTGTCATTTAATTTATGCGAAATATAATAAAATATAATATAAACTGATTGACTTTGTATAAAAGAAGTGATAAGATTGTCTTATCCGATCACGGGAGGTGACTTAATCATGAAAGGAACAGGCATCGTCAGGAATTTGAATGAACTGGGATCGGTGTCCATCCCTAAGGAAATGAGAAAGAAAATGCATATGGAAAAGAATGATTCTGTTGAGATATTTGTAGGAGATGAAGGAGAAATAATTCTGAAAAAATATCAGCCGGGTTGTATATTTTGTGGGGAAATGAAAGACACTGTGACTCACAGAGATAAAAAAATTTGCTGCAGCTGTCTAAAAGAGGTGGAGGAAAAAAAAGCGGAGAAGGAAGCAGAAGAAGGAAAATAGATGGTCATTTTTCCTCTCCTGCTTCGCCCTCAAACCGGGCTAGTTTAGTGTTTAGAGAGCGAGCCTGCTTAACAAGCTCATCATTTGTTTCACGTAGATCTGAAATAAATGAGGATTGTTCTTCTATGGAAGCGGTTATTTCCTGAGTGCTGGCTGCGAACTCCTCTGACGAAGAGGACATTTCCTGAAAAACATTTTTCATCTTTTGCTGTTTCTGCCGGAGATTTTCTGCGGAGGAGGCAAAATTATCTATTAGCTCTGTCTGACGGTTTATCATGTCTTCCAGCCCTGAAAAAGCTTCATAAAGTTCATCCATTTTATCCAGCTGGCTGCGGGAGGTAGAACGCAGCCGGTTTCCTTTCTCCACTGCCTCTTCGATTTTCTCCACAAGTTCCTGGACTGTCTGTCTGATATTTTGCACAAATTGGTCCGTTTCTTCGGATAATTCCCGCACTTCTTCAGCTACGACTCCAAAACCTTTACCTTCTTCCCCGGCTCTGGCAGCCTCTATGGAAGCATTTAGAGCTAAAAGATTGATCTGTTCAGCCACTTCCCGGATTTTGCTGTTGATTTCCGAAATGTCTTCGGTTCTGCCACCCACTATACCCAGCACATCCATCATTTCTTCAAGAGAAGAATTATTTTTATTTGTCTTATCTCTCAGCTCTTCAATTTTTTCCTGATTGCTGTCGCGGAATTTTTTTAATTTATTACCGGCACTTTTCAGATCGGCCATAACTTTTTCTAAGTCATTTAGTTCTTCGCCAAGCTCTTCAATCTGGTTATTTCCCCTATCTATTTCTGCAGTTTGTTCTTGAGCTCCTGCCGCTATGTCTTCCGAAGCTCTGGTAATTTCCTGAGATGTTTCATCCACGCGATTGTAGGCTTCGGAAAGATCCGTAGATGTTTCCTTTAATTTTCCGGCCGAGTCCCCAAGCATTGATATAAGCTCCTGGAAGCTTTCTTCAGAAGCCGTTATTATTCTGTCAAGCAGGTCTGAAGCCTTAAAATCTTTAATATCTTTGAAGAGCAGTTCTCTATCGAGATGCGTTGTGCCTTCCTGCAGCATTATGTCCAGGCCAGCTACTCCCAATATTTCGCCCCGACCGTCCTCTCTTTCTTCAATGATAGGGGCTGCTACCGTAGTCATCATTACCTCTTCATCTTCGAGTTCATCGTATACAAAGGGTTCTAATATCACCAGATCTCTTTCCTCTTTAGGTTTATTGTAAAAATGCTCCTGGTCGATATCGGGGAGGGACATTGCTTTTATTTCATCACCTGCCTGATAAAAATAGCTGTTAAATCTGCCGGTTTCGTCATAGTGCTCTCTGTTGGCATATTCGCTGTCCTTTCCGTCAAATTTGTCGGGCTCGAAAACCATCCAGGTCCCAAAAATTCCCGGATTATCATTAAGGTGTTTTTTCAGCATATTATTGATTACTTTGCGATTGGCTGCAGCGGCGTTCCTGGTTTCTATACCCGAAGCAGTAAATCTGTGCACAAGATCCAGCGAGGATTTAATAAATTCATAATCCTGAAGCATGGTATTATACATTGATTCTGCTGATCTGCGGGTTATCTTTTGCAGCTTCCTTAATTTTAAAAATAAAAACAGAGCCGCCGCAAGCAAAATTATGAGAGCAATTAACAATATCGAGTTCATTTTGATACCAGCCTCCAGATCATTATAATTTAAGGATTTTTCTACAAAACCAGGCCTGGAAAGGAAACTTTATACTCTGCAAAGCAGAGGAAAATTTCATTGTAAACTGAGTCTAATAGCTTCCAGTAATAAGCATTTTAAAGTTTCTTCTTGAAATTAAATGGTAAAATAACGCATAAAAACTGGGCAGTTGCATAATGTATTCGAGTTTAAAATCTCAAATCCTGCCTCAAAAAATACAGTTTTTTTCTTTAACCTCTTGATATAATTCTCTAAGTGCGATATAATGCATCAAAGTGGAAAAATACTTTAACTCTTTGAAGGGTGTTGAGTAGCTGCGTTCCTCTCCCACAGCGATCCGGAGCTGGTGAGAGTCCGGAGGATGAACGGAGTGAACCCGGGCCCTGGAGATTGTCTTCGGCTGGGAGGTCATATCTGTTCTGAAGTTGACCTGCAGATGTTGAGGACCGTAAACCGGCGTTAACGGTTATGAGCGGGCTGAGTATTTTCTGCCAATATGGAGTGGTACCGCGGATATAATTCCGTCTCTATCCTGACAAAAGGGAGAGGCGGTTTTTTATATTTTATGGAATACAGGTGTATTTAAGTCTGTTGCGATAAATATATTTAAGAGAAAATATAAAAGATACAAAAGAGGGAGGAGTTACAACATGGCTGTCCTTCTTTCCCCCTGCGGGGCTGCCTGCATGCGGAGATCATTTGAACCTATTTTCATTAAAATATAATATGTCCGATAAATAGATGGACAAAAAATAAATAGACGAGAGAAAAAATGTTGATTTAAACCAACTTATACAGGGAGGATGATTATAATTATGAACTGTAATTATAAAAAAAATGAAAACGAGGATAAATGTCCCGACAGGATTTTGCTCGCCTATTCAGGAGGTCTTGATACCTCTGTATCAATAAAGTGGCTAAAAGAAAAGTATGATGCAGAAATATTGACGTTTACTGCTGATCTCGGTCAGGAGGATTTCGATCCCGTTGCTCTGAAAGAAAAAGCATATAATACAGGGGCCAGCAAAGTTATTGTAGCCGATTTGAAGAAAAAATTTGTTGAGGAGAAGGTTTTTGCTGCCCTTCAGATTCAGGCCAGATATGAGGAACGTTATCCTCTGGCCACTGCCCTGGCCCGCCCTGTTATTGCAGAGGAGATGGTCAAAGCAGCCAGAAAATATGATGCTGATGCCCTTGCCCATGGCTGCACGGGAAAGGGAAATGATCAGGTTAGATTTGAAACTGCTTTTGCTGCTTTGGCTCCCGATCTGGAAGTTATTGCTCCCCTGAGAGACTGGGGATTTACCACCCGAGAGGAGGAGCTTAATTATGCCAGCGAGCATGGGATACCCGTGGAAGCAACGGAAGATTCTCCTTACAGTATAGATGAAAATATATGGGGCATCAGCGTGGAGTGTGGCCCTCTGGAAGATCCCTGGCAGGAGCCACCAGAGGATGCCTATCAATGGACTGTTTCACCGGAGTCTGCAGTTGAAGAGCCGGAGGAGATTGTCATCGAATTTAAAAAAGGTATTCCTTGTGCTCTCAATGGCGAAGAAATGGACCCGGTGGAACTTATCAAAAAGTTGAATAAACTGGGAGGAGACCATGGTATAGGAAGAGTAGATATGGTTGAAAACAGACTTGTGGGCATAAAATCCCGCGAGCTTTATGAGGCACCCGCAGCCGCTATTCTCCAGGAAGCTCATGGTGAACTTTCGAAACTCGTGCTGGACAGGGAAAGCCTTCATTTTCTACAAAAGATACGCTCCAGGTATGCCGAATTGGTCTATAATGGTCTCTGGCACTCCCCGCTGCGTCAGGCACTGCAAAATTTTCTGGCCAGCTTTCAGCCTCAAATTTCCGGTGCTGTCAGGTTAAAACTGCATTCGGGCAGCATGCAGGTCACCGGAAGAAAATCCGATAATTCGCTTTATGATCTGGGACTGGCCAGCTATGATCAAAAGGATAGCTTTGATCACAGCGCGGCAGCAGGCTTTATAAAACTCTGGTCTCTGCCAGTGCAGGTGGTTAAGCAGAAAGAAAGAGGAAATGGAGATGCCATCAAAAGTGAGAGTTTAAATAAATTATCAGAAATGGAACGAGAAAGAGAGCCAAAAAGTGATCTGCAGGTTATATAATCCTGTCCAACTCACCGGGAGGAGGAGAAAAATTGAAGTTATGGGGAGGAAGATTTGCCGGGGAAACTGAGGAGAATTTTTCGGAGTTCAATGCCTCTTTGCCCTTTGATTATGTCCTGTATCCCTATGACATTGCTGGCAGCAGGATACACGTGCAAATGCTGGCCAGGCAAAATATTATATCTGAAGAGGAAAAGGAAGAAATTTTACAGGGCTTAAGCAGGGTAAAAACAAAGCTTGACGACCAGGAGGACTGGAGTGAATTTGCCGGCAGGGCTGAAGATATACATTCCCTTATTGAAGGGTTGCTGGAGGAAGAAATTGGAGACACTGCAGGAAAGATGCATACCGCCCGAAGCCGTAACGATCAGATTGCTCTGGACATGAAGCTTTTTCTCAGGGATAAAAATGGAGAAATAATGATAAAGATTGAGGAGATGATTGCTGTCCTGATAGACAGGGCAGAGGAGCATGTAAATACAATTATGCCCGGTTACACTCATCTTCAGCCTGCTCAACCGATTACTCTCGCTCACCTGCTTATGGCACACGGCCAGCAGCTCAAAAGGGACCATGGACGATTGAGAGATTTGCAGGTTAGAATGAACAGGTGTCCCCTGGGCAGTGGAGCCCTTGCAGGCACAACTCTACCGATTGATAGGGATTACACTGCCAGGGGCCTGGGATTTGCCGGTCCTGCAGAAAATTCTCTGGATGCAGTCAGCGAAAGAGATTATCTCCTGGAGTTTCACGGGGCTGCAGCGTCTATAATGCTGCACATTGGAAGTCTGGCCGAAGAAATAGTGATGTGGAATTCCCGGGAGTTTGACTTTATAGATATAAGTGACAGGGCTGCCACCGGCAGTTCAATCATGCCCCAGAAAAAAAATCCCGATATTGCTGAATTAACCAGGGCTAAAAGCGGTCGTATTATAGGCAATTATACAGGTCTTGCCCACACACTTAAAGCGCTGCCGCTGGCATATAATAAGGATCTGCAGGAGGATAAAGAAGGTATATTTGACACAGTAAAGACACTTAATAAGGTGCTGCCAGTTTTCAGCAGGCTGCTTGATGAGCTCACTTTTAAGGAGGAAAATATGTCTGCTGCAGCCGAGAAAAGTTATTTAAATGCCACCGAACTGGCCGACTATATGGTTGAAAAAGGCATACCTTTTCGTCGAGCTCATGAAATAACCGGGGAGATCGTGCGCCATGCAGAAAAAAAGGGGGTTGACCTGGCCGGATTGCCTCAAAGTGTCTTTGAGAAAAATTTGCCTCTTTCCCGTGAAGACATGGACTGCGAGGAAATCAAGCAGAGGCTCAAGATTAAAAGAGCGGTAAAGGAGCGGGATGTCAAAGGAGGCCCGGCGCCCGAAGCTGTGCGCGACCAAATAGAGGAACTGAGCGCCTGGCTGGATGATCAACAATAGAATGCGGAATTCCCTCCCCCCTCCGCCCCCCGGGGGGTTAATTTTTGGGCTCTTCCTGGCAATTTATCAATTTACCAAAGAAGGAAAATTTATTTGCGAAGAGAATTAATAGAATAACTGGAAAAAACGTGGATACAGGAAAAAATGATTTGGGAGAATACCAGAGAGGAGAATATTATGTCCGTAGAAACAGCAAATTTCGAAAGGGTGCTTGTGGCCAATCGAGGCGAGATAGCAATAAGGGTTTTTAGGGCCTGCCGTGAACTTGGAAAGAGGTCTTTAGCGATCTATCACGACGTTGATAGAACGGCTCTTTTTCGCACTAAAGCACATGAGTCCTATGAAATAGGTAGAAACCGCACTCCTCTGAAAGCTTATCTGGCGGCCGACGAAATAATAGATCTGGCTCAGAAAAAGGGAGTGGATGCCATTCATCCCGGGTATGGTTTTCTATCGGAAAATGCCGAGTTTGCCAGACACTGCAAGCAGGCTGACATTAAATTTATAGGGCCTGAGCCCGATATGCTGGAGAAATACGGAAACAAACTCGCATGCAAGACTCTTGCCAGGGAGCTGGATATTCCAGTTATTCCGGGCAGCGATGGACCTGTCTCCAGTGAAAGTGAAGTTGAGAAATTTGTAGAAAAACACGATTATCCCATACTTATAAAAGCGGCTGCAGGTGGCGGTGGCCGGGGCATGAGAGTGGTAAAAAATAATGATGAACTGAGTCACGCTCTCAATGAAGCTCGTAAAGAAGCGGGTAGAGCCTTCAGTCAAAAGGACGTATTTTTAGAAAAATACCTGCCTAACCCCAGACATGTAGAGGTGCAGGTGCTGGCTGATCAGCATGACAATGTGGTACATCTGTTTGAACGTGATTGTTCCATACAGAGAAGGCATCAAAAAATGGTGGAATATACTCCCGCTTTTTCCGTGCCGCAATCGGTAAGGAATAATATGTACAGGGATGCAGTAAAATTGCTTGGAGAAGGGGGCTACTGCAGCGCAGGCACCGTAGAATTTCTGGTTGGCGAAGACGGCAGTTACTATTTCATCGAAGTTAATCCCAGAATTCAGGTGGAGCACCCGGTTACTGAAATGGTTACTGGGATCGATATTGTGCAGGCACAGATTCACATTGCTGAAGGGCATAAGCTTTCGGATCCCTGTATAGATATTCCCGATCAAAATGCTATTGAGCGCAGGGGATATTCCATCCAGGCCCGGGTAACAACGGAGGATCCCCGGAAGGACTTTAAGCCCGATACCGGCAGGATCGATCTCTACCGCACCAGTTCCGGTAGCGGCATAAGGCTGGACGGGGGAAATGGATTTACGGGTTCGATAATAACCCCCTATTTTGACAGCCTAATCGTCAAGGTTATATCCTGGGATAGAACTTTCAAGGGGGCGATAAATAAAAATGTTCGTTCGCTGGAGGAGACACGCATCCGCGGGGTGGCCACAAATAGAGACTTCCTCATAAATGTCCTTAACCATGAAGAATTTGCCGCCGGAAAGGCGACCACCGGTTTTCTGGAAAAAAATCCCTGGCTTAAAATTGACAGTGATGACTTCGATAGAGAGGGAGGTATCCTGAATTACATAGGTGACATTATTGTAAATAAGACTCGGGGAAAGAAGCCAGAATTTGACACGGCCAGGATTCCCCCTCATAACAGCAGTCCCAATGAAGGGACGAGAGACAAATTTAGAAAAATGGGCAGTGAGGACTTTTGCCGATGGATTAAGGAAAAAGATAATCTTTTGATTACTGATACCACCTTTAGAGATGCCCATCAATCTCTTCTGGCCACAAGAATGAGGACTAAGGATATGCTCAACGCAGCAGAGGCTACCGCAGACCTCGGCTCCAGCCTCTTTTCTCTTGAAATGTGGGGAGGAGCAACTTTTGATGTAGCCTATCGTTTTCTGCAGGAATCTCCCTGGCAGCGCCTGGAAAAGCTCAGGGAAAAAATCCCCAATATACTATTTCAGATGCTGCTGAGGGGTTCCAATGCTGTAGGTTACAGCAACTATCCCGACAGCGTTATTAGGCGATTTGTCAGGCAGGCTGCAGAGTCAGGCATCGATCTTTTCCGCATTTTTGACGCCCTAAACTGGTGGCCCGGTCTGGAGGTAGCTCTGGATGAGGTTAAAAATCAGGGATGTCTGGCTGAGTGCACTATATGCTATACGGGTGATATTCTTGATCCAAAAAGAACCAAATTTGATCTCGATTATTACCTGCGCAAAGCCGGGGAACTGGAGGATATGGGGACGGATATCATCTGCATTAAAGATATGTCCGGTCTATTAAAACCTTATGCCGCACGCACATTGATATCGGCTTTAAAAGAGGAGGTGGACGTTCCTCTTCATCTGCATACACACGATACCAGCGGTAATGGTATTGCTACCCTGCTGCAGGCAGGAGAAGCCGGTGTCGATATTGTGGATGTGGCATTTAACAGCATGGCGGGTCTTACATCCCAGCCTGCGCTCAATTCTTTGCTGGCAGCCATGGAAAATACAGATCGCGAGCCGGAGGGCCTCGACCATCGGGAGCTGCAGAGCATTTCTGACTACTGGCAGTCAGTAAGGCCGGTCTATCAGGAGTTTGAAACAGATTTAAGATCAGGGGCTGCAGAAATTTATCGTTACGAAATTCCCGGGGGTCAGTATTCCAATCTGAAGCCGCAAATTGAAAGCGTCGGTCTGGGACACCGTTTTAAAGAATTCAAAGAAAAATACCGCGAGGTTAATTTTCTTCTTGGAGATATAATAAAGGTCACTCCAACCTCCAAAGCTGTCTCCGACCTGGCAATATATATGGTCAGAAATGATCTCTCTGGAGATGATTTGATTGAGCAGGCTGATAACCTGTCATTTCCCGAAACAGTTGTCGATTACATGAGGGGACTTATGGGTCAGCCCGAAGGAGGATTTCCGGAGGAATTGCAGAAGGCTGTCCTCAAAGATAAGGATCCTGTGGAGGGCAGGCCAGGAGCCCGGCTGCCGGAGGTAAACTGGAATAACAGGCGAGAAGAGCTCAAAGATCTTCTTGAGCGCACTCCCTCCGAAAAGGAGCTTGTCAGCTCTGCTATATATCCAAAAGTGTTTAAAGATTTTGTCGAAAGTCGCAAGAAATTCGGCGATTTAAGCTGTCTGCCCAGCCATGTTTTCTTCTATGGCCTAAAAGAAGGAGAGGAATGTGAGATAGAACTGGAGGAAGGGCGCAGTATGATAGTTAAATATATCGGCAGCCAGCAGACAGAAAATGGCAGACAGAGCCTGACCTTTGAGGTGAATGGTCAGCGGCGGGAGGTGCTAATTGAGGATAAAAATAGAGCTGAGCCTTCCACCGGCGGGGAATTTAGAATGGCAGATTCCGAAAAACCCGGAGAAGTTGGAGCGGGTATGCCAGGGACAGTAGGTGACATTAAGGTGTCAGTAGGCGATTTTGTAGAAAAAGGGGAAACTCTGCTGCTGCTTGAAGCCATGAAAATGGAAACGGAGGTTTCTGCCCCCGTTTCCGGAGAGATAAAAAATATTCTGGCCTCAGAGGGTGAAGATGTGGAAAACAAACAGCTTCTGGCAATTATTGCAGATGAATAGGATTTTATATATCCGGTAACGGGTTTGACCGCACAGAGGAAATTAAATTAACCTGGGGCGGGGAAAGAGAGGATTCGAGCAGTTCATGTAGAGGTTCGTCCTGAAAATGGATTTCTTTTTCCGCCTTCAGAAATAAATTTCCGCTTTCAATGTAGGAGTTTAATCTATCATATTCCCCAATGAGATAAATGTTTCCCCGATGACCTGTCACTTCGACTCTGGCAGCTCCCTCTATCTTCTCAGAAAATCTGATATAAATATCGCCCTCTGCTTCTACGTTGACTATTGCATTACCGGTGATAGAATCTGAAAATCTGAGAAAAACATCATTATTTCTGCTCTCTACGTTCAACCTGGAATTGCCTGCTATATGGCCCTGAAACTCTTTATAAATACTGCCCGACCTGGTTATATCTATCTCCTCCCGCCCTGTAATATTTTTTTGTTCAATTTCCGGCCTTTCATCAGTCTCTATGTCCGGGGTTATGGGCAAATAGTCAACTCCCACACCAAACAACAAAAACAGCACCAAAAAAATAATTATTATTTCTTCCAATGTCATCCTCCTCATTATAAGATTCTTACTGCTATCAGCTGTTGAATTAATTAAAGGTTCTTCTCCCAAACTATTGCTTTAAAAAGATCCTATATACTGGAAGGCTAAGGCTCCTTAACACTTTTAATGGAGTAAAAAATGTTTGTGCTGCAAAAAGCAACTTTACTGGCAATTGGATTGACAGGACACAGGAAGAACCCATTATATTTTTTTTATTTTAGAAGTTCGCTTATATAATTCTTCAATTATTTATTTTGATCTCCACATCAAAAGTTTTAATCCATAGATAAAAGCATATAAATGCTATCTAATATACGGAGTATTGAGTTTAGCTCATTAATATTTAGTGCAGCTCATCAATTCACAAATTAAATTAATGTGTATTTCTGTGAGCTTAATGTTCGGAATGAAGGTTGAAAATAAAAAAATACCTGGAAAGAGGTGGAATGCATCATCAGCTTATTTTACATCTTCGGTAGAAGAAAAAAATTTATGGTTTCTGCAGGGTTGATGCTCATTTTGATATTTGCCGCTGCTGCCCTCTTATGTCCAGAAACGGTGGAGGCTTTTGGGAGCTGGGAATGGCAGTCATTTGAGAGCGATAATTTTATCATCTTTTTTCCTCAGGATTATGAAAATCAGGCCAGGGAGCTGACCTATTATCTTGAGAAACATGCCCCCGAGATTGAGGATTTAACGGGCAATCAGATCGATGATAGGATAGTATTAACTCTGGAGGATACCGGCCTGCTCACCAATGGATTTGCCGATCCAATCAATACCAGAATTGGAATTTTTACAAATAATCCGGATGCTTTTTCAGGGCTTGCCAGTTACGAAAGCTGGCTTAGAATGGTAGGAATACATGAGCTTACACACATCTTGCATATGAATAATGTATCCGGAGGCAGCGAGTTGACCACCGCTATTTTTGGCAATGCCCTGTCTCCCAATATCCATTCGCCTCTTTGGTTAATTGAGGGGATTGCTGTTTATGCTGAATCGCAGATTTCCGGGCATGAGGGAAGATTAAGCGGGGGACAGTATGATGCAATTTTGTCTCAAAAAGCAGCATTGAATAAGATGCCATCGATCTCTGAGATGACATACAATCATAATTACTTTCCTGCGGGCCATCAATATCTTTATGGCGCCGCCTTTTTCCGCTATCTGGCCGAAGAGTATGGCGAGGAAAAATTTGCACGCTTTTTTGATGAATATGGCTCCTACTTCTGGGCGGCAGGTCCTTCCAATTTCCTTCCTCTTATTGGCCCGGATAGGGCTGCAGAGAGAGTTTTTGGGCAGAACTTCACAGAACTCCACAGGGAATGGAAAGAATATGAGGAGGAGAAAAATGCTGACTGGAGCCATGATGGCAGGAAAATATTGACTGCTGAAAATGGCCACATCAGGGATCTTCAGGCTTACCGGGAAAACCTTTATTATTTCAAATCAGCAAGATACCCCTCCGCCCCATTTAATTATCATTCAAGGAATGAACTGGTGAGGTATCACCCCGGAGAGGGAGAGGAAGTTTTAATGGAGACCGCCGCCGGCAGTTCAGGTACGATGGAATTTAAAAATGGCAGAATATACTTTCTGCTGAATGAAAGGGAAAAGAACTTTGAAAATATTTCTCAGATGGGGAGGGGACTGGTCTCTAAACTTCACAGTTTCGATCCCGAAACCGGGGAAATAGAGCAGTTTTTTGAGGATGAAATAAGAGATTTTGTTTTCTGGGGGGAGGAGGAAGAGAAAATTCTCTATGCCCGCGCCAGTAAAAATGGATTTGGGTCGGAATTAATTTTGACAGACAAAGAGAGAGAAAACAGAGAAGTTATTGGGACCATACCCCTGCTCATCTCCGAATTTCATCTTCGGGATGGGGAAATTCTGGCCTCAGCTGCCGGAGGTGAATCCGCCTGGAATATAATTCATCTTGAAGATCCCCATACTGCCTCGTGGAGTCCCCTGGTTGCCTCACCCTGGTCGGAAAAACACATTTTTACCGCCGAAAACAATGTATATTTTACATCTAGCTACGAAGGATATGAAGGAATTTATTCCTATGATGAGAAAAAAGATGATTTTCAAAAGTTGACTGAAGGAGGACATGCAAAAAAAGGAGTTATGCTCGGTGATGAGCTTTATTACCTGAGTTATGCAGAAGATGGGATGGCGGTTTTAAAAAAGGAATTTACTGAAGAAGATCATTCTGGGAATTACAGCCCTCCGAAATCGCAGCTGGATCGCAAAGAGATAGTGGGGGACTTTTCACAGAGAGATGTTAGCGTAGAGGAAACTAATTTCTGGCGAGAAAACTTCCGCCAGCTTATACCTCCTTCCGTCCGTTTCCCGCCTCTTTTCGCCGGGGGACAGGATGCCACCGGTATGAATACTTACGCTTTTAATTTCAATCCCCGGGGTATTATTGATGCTGAAATTATTACGAACTTTTTTCAACCCCTGCAGTTAAGATTAAGCAGCCGAAGTGGAGAGGAGGGGAGATCTAACACAATTAAAGCTAATTATCCCCTCTATGTTTCCGGACCTGATGGTCTAACGGATTTAAATCTGGAGATGCAGACAGATTTTTCAGATATAAAGCTGGGAACAGCAGCAGGATTCCGTTATCCCAGCGACAATTTCATTTTAAGGCTGCAGGGAGGAATTATGGAGAGAAGTTTTTCTGGAGAATTTTCTTACACCCGGCTTTTTAACAGCGGAAGGTTTTCACTGCAGGGGAAATACACTTCCGACATAGAAATATCCCCGGGATTAAGGGCCACTCATCTGGAAAGCGAGGACGGTTATCATATAGGGGGAGAATATATTCGCAGACTTTTTTCCATCAGAAAAGGAAGCTGGAATCCAAATTTATTTTTGGGGGATCTTTACGGGGGCGTATTTTTAAACTATTATTCTTTATCAGAAGAGGATATCAGCGGTGGATTGGAACTTCAGATGGAGACTGGAGCAGCCAATTCATTTTATTTCGTCCCCCGCCTTGGCTTAACATTCTCTGAGCAGTCTATCAGGCCCTACCTGGGGATTGAAGTATCCTTTTAATTTCATCCTGAAAAAGGAAATTAATATCCAGTATAAAAGTGTATAATATGAGAGAGAAGCAATAACAATCAAAAAATATCAGGAAAGGGGTTGTTTAATTTGAGCAATTTGGCTGAGGCCAGGCCAAAAGTCGTCAGGATGACTCTGGGTTGTGTAATCACCTATCTTTTTATGGTCATCATGAATTTTCTGGCAAACTATCTTCCTATCAATGACATTCTTACTCAGGAGATATCTGATAAATATTATAATATTTTCACACCTGCCGGGTTCACATTTATAATCTGGGGAGTTATATATCTACTCCTTGGTCTTCTGATCATTTTTCTGGTTAGAGGGGTGCTTAAACGCCGGGAGCGTCCGGAGAGAGTGGTAAAGGCCATTGCATGGCCCTTCATGATTTCCTCTCTTTTAAATGGTGTCTGGATTTTGGCGTGGCATTACGATCAGATACTTTTATCCACAGTATTGATGCTGGGTATTCTTGTTGCACTTATTAAATTATATGTTAACCTAAAAAATCTATATTTCCGCTCAAAAAAATATCTTATACCTTTCAGCGTTTATCTGGGCTGGATAACTGTTGCAACAGTGGCGAATATAACTGTTTTAACAGTGGCCCTGGAGTGGGGGCAATTTGGCCTTGCAGATGAGTTCTGGCTGGGAGTTGTGCTGCTTGCTACTATCGTGATTACGGGATATATGCTTTTTCGGCAGCAGGATGTTGTATTTGGGCTGGTCATACTCTGGGCGGTCACTGGAATCTTTGCGGCCCGTCTGCAGGAAGCAGAAGGATTGAGTGCGGCAGCAGCATTAGCGTTAGTAACAGGTATACTGGTAGTGATAATGATTGTACAGAGCAAGCGAAGGGAAAAAAGCTTTTGATAGCCCCGCTGTCTTTATCTGAAGGGAAATCAAATCATTGAAAAGGAGGAGATTTTTGTGACGATAATGTCGGCCAGAATGAAAACTTCAGCGGTTTTGGGTGCTCTGCTGGGAGTGGTATGTATAATCGGAGCGGGTGCCAGGATAGGTTTTCTGGGCAATACACTTCATCTGTTTGCTCTATGGTATAATCGCCTGCTTATGGGGATTGTAATTGGACTGGCTTCCAGCAGAAAACGCAGAATTGCTCTGGTGCGGGGGTTGACACTGGGACTGCTCGTTTCCCTGGCTTTTTATCTGACAACTGGTTTTGATGATCATATTACCTTTGCTGCAGGGATTATCTACGGAGTTATAATTGATTATGTTGCCAGCCGGCATTCTCAGTTTGTAAACAAAATTATTGGAAGGCTTACAGGAAAGTCTGTTTAATATCAATAAAAATGGAGTGATGTTAATTCGTGAAAAATTTGGTGGAGATCGATGATGAAGGACAGGCCCTGCTGAAGGAAAAGCTTATGGAGAATAAAATTGCCCATATTAACACTCTGGGTATTATGAAATTAAAAGAGAATTTTAAGCTATATGTTGATGATGAAAGGAATCCGGGATGTTATCTAATGCGAAGGGAGGACTGGAATATTATTAATGAGATAGATAGAACAGATCCTTCCGGTCTAATTAAAAATATAATGAAGGAACTTATTTCCCGGGGGGGACAAAAATTTTCCGGTGTCCTCTACAGATTTTATGATACAGCCAAAAAAATTTCTGAAGTTGAATTTTACGAGGTCTGTTATCTCTATTACCTGCCCCCGGAAAAATTTGAATATGAAAACCCCAGACATGAAGTGCTTCCTCTTAAAGAAAAAGAAGCAGAAATTATAGCCAGATATCATCCTTACAGTGAAGAGGAGGGTGAGGCCATAGATAGAATCAAAAATATTATAAATAAACTGCCGGCTTTAACTGTAAGAAATGAAGAAGGAGACCCCGTGAGCTGGGCTCTCCTGCGGGAAGATGGCTCAATGGGTATGGCTCATACAATAAAAGAATACCGCCGACAGGGGATGGCCGAATCAATAACCAAAGAACTTATCAGAGAAACAATAGATAGGGGGCTTACTCCCTATGTTCACATTGTAACAGATAATACTCCCTCCATATCTTTGGTTGAAAATTTAGGCTTCCTGAGGTATCATGAAAGGGCAGTATGGTTTGGAATAGAGTAAATCATAAGAAAAAATGGAGGTGTTTATTTTGAGAAGGACCGGCATGGCTATAATCATTATGGGACTGGCAGTATTTTTGCTGGCAGGTCAGGTGATGGCTGTTGAGGACACTGTATCTCAGGCCAGGATTGCTTTCAGTGAAGAAGATTATGACAGAGCTGAAGAACTCTGGCTGGAAGTGCTGGATAAAGAAATCTATGAATGGGAGGCAAATTTTTATCTGGGTTTGACGTATATGCGACAGGATGAAATGAAGCAGGCAGAAGAATATATGTCAGAGGCTTATGAGATCAGCCCGGAAGATCATTCTACCCTGATCAATTATGCCCGTATCCTTTATAACAGAGATAAACTGGATGAAGCTCTTGAGGTGCTCAGGCAGGTTCCGGCTGATTTAAGAGCAGAGGATGGAAGATATTTTAATGTACGCGGTTTAATAGCGATGGCTCAGGATGACATGCGCATGGCTATCAGATCACTGGATACAGCGGTTGAAAGAGAGCCGGATAACTATTTTATCAGAAATAATCTGGGGCTGGCCCATATACGGGAAGGAAACTATGAAGACGCTGTTAAACACCTGGAAGAAGCTGTGGACATGGAGCCCCGGCAGGCCTATATTTACAACAATCTGGGTGTAAGTTATGAAAATTTAAATGAGCTTGAGAGGGCAAAAGAAAGTTATGAAAAAGCTCTAGAAATAAATCCCGATCACCCTCACGCCGGGACAAACCTGGAGAGAGTTCTTTCCCGGCTGGAGGATTGAATTCAAATCGAAATCGATTTTAGCTAATCTTCCTGGGGATGCAGCCTCATATCATTCAAACTGTCCATACCAAAAAGCTGCAGATACAATGCAGCAGTATTTTTATAGGAGCCCAAGAAATGAAGAAATTATTGTCTGGCTCGATTCCCCTGAAATTTTTGCTGTTATTGTCAACTGCTTATGTGGCAAGTGGGATCAATATGCAGGGCTTTCTGGCCATGATGCCTCTGGTTAGGGAGGATTTTGCTCTCACCAGAGCTCAGGCTGGTCTGTATTCCACATTTTATTTTTCATCGGCCACCGCTGTAGCTCTTTTCAGCGGCAGAGTGGTTGATAGAGCGGGATCCAAAAAGGGAATAGTTTTTGGAGCAGGCTCGGTCGGTCTGATTATGATTATTCACTCTCTGGCTCCGGTATTTTCCCTGCTTTTGTTTATGGCATTGCTGGCGGGGATTGGCTTCAGTATTATTACTCCCTCCGTTAACAAAGCCGTCATGAAAAAAGTTCCCCCCGGCAGCAGGGCTATTTCAATGGGAATTATGCAGTCTGGAGGGGGTATTGGAGGCTTTATTGGCGCCAGTCTTCTGCCATTTATTGGAGTCAGATTTGGCTGGCGGACGGCTTTAATGATGTCCGGTTCTGCAGCTTTAATAATTGCCTTATTTTTAAATCGATTTTATTTCGATATTGAAAAGAGCGATGTGCCCGAACAGAAGAAAATTGATACACAAAATGAGAGAGCAAATAATGATAGCTTTGATGAAGGGGAGAATAGATCTTCCCGAAATGAAACGAATCAATCTGAGCTTTCTTTTAAAAATTCTTTTTTGCACCTTGTAAAAAACGGGAAGCTTCTGTCGGTCTGTTTTATAGGGCTTGTTTTTAGCCTTGCTACCGGAGCTATCCCCACTCACTTTACCCTTTATTTAACTCAGGATCTGCAGGTGAGCGGTGCAGCTGCAGGGCTGGGGTTTGGATTTCTGGAAATAGGAGGTGTCGTGGGGCGTCCTTTTTGGGGGGGCTTCAGCGACAAAGTTCTGTCCGGCAGCCGCAGCAGAGGACTTTTGATCATGGGGGTTTTGATCACAGCAGCATTAATTTACTTTTCCTTTGTAATTACACTTTTTACACCTGCTCTTGTTCTGGTTTATATATCCTCTTTCTTTCTCGGGCTCCTCGGATTGGGCTGGCAGGGGCTGCATCTCACTACCGTGGCGGAGCTGGCGACCGAAAAGTTTACAGGCATGGCCACAGGACTGGCCCTTGTATTTATCAGAATAGGTATAGTGGTGAGCCCTCCGGTTTTTGGGTGGCTGGCAGATACAACCAGCACATATTTTCACAGCTGGTTGATAGCCGGAATTTTTATTCTATTTTTTACAGGAGTTTTCTTCCTGATTTTTAGGAGGTTATTTTAGTATTAATGTAATGAAAGCGGGCTGATTTATATGGAATATTTAATCTATGTTACAGCTGTAGGTTTTATGGCGGGGATGTTTGGAACACTCGGTGGCGGGATCTCTGTTATAGCGATAAAGGAGATCAGGGCAAAGTTTTTGAGCATAATTCTGGGTATATCTGCCGGAGTAATGACTGTTATTATATTTCTGGATCTAATACCCGAAGCACAGGAAATGGGCTCTCTGTGGACGGGTCTCGGTGGATTGATGGCCGGGGTGATTTTGATCTACATACTTGATATTAGCTTTCCTCATCAGCATGTGGTTTCTTTGGAGGGCGGTGAGGAAAAATATTTAAAGGCGGGATTGCTTCTGGCAGTTGGGATAGCGCTGCACAATCTTCCTGAGGGACTGGCAATTGGAGCAGGATACACGGTGGACAGGGCCCTGGGATTTCGTCTTGCCGTTTTAATAGCCCTGCATAATTTTCCCGAGGGAATGGCTGTGGCTACCACTCTGGGCATTGCCGGTCTGAGCAATATTCGAATAGCTTTTATTACAATTTTGGCCGGAGTTCCCATGGGAGTAGGGGCTTTCTTTGGTGCATATATTGGAAGGATATCAGACATGGCTCTTTCCCTCGCCCTGGGATTTGCTGCCGGAGCGATGCTTTATATAACTTTTGAAGAGCTCGTTCCCGATGCCCATGAAAAGGCCGAGGGTCATATCCCTATTGTTGGAATAATAACAGGGGTAATATTTGGCCTTGTATTGATAGGTCTGCTGCACTGATCTTAAGTTTCACCTGTTGATTACTTTTGTCCTATCCGGAGCAGCTATCCAATCACTGCTGATTGCTTTTCCAGAAACTAAAATATCCGTAAATAACTTTTTTTCTGGAGGATACGGGGTAAAAAGGGGGAGATCACATTTACACTTATTCATCTTGTAATTATAATAATGCTCATATTCGTGGCCTTTGGCATTTACGATCCGGAAATATTTCTCAAAATTCAGAAGCAGTTATATGGGATTGTGGGTATAGATTTTGATTATGATGAAAATCTTATAAATCTGATGAGGCTGGCCTTTGTGGTGGCTTTTATAATTTTATCCATATTTTTCTTTTTGATATTTTAAGCTTCTCTCCTAATTTAACCTGATTTAAAAAGAGGATTTTGATTTCAACTGACCAATTAGCTTTCGTGATGGAGCGCAATTTTTTGGCCATGGCCTTGAGCGGGGTTTCGAAAAAATTCCAGTATCACTTTGCTTTATATCTTCCAGCCATTAGTGTTACGATAGCGATCTTATATGATATCTATCAACCGATAACAAGAAGAACCAAATTAATACAGCCAGGGGCTTTTTTTGAAGAATTTTAATATCAGGGCAGGTGTCTTTGAAAGGCATCTGCCCATTTTGTCATTGTGAGGAAAGTTGTGAGGAAAAATATCCCGCAAGAAAAGCCTCATATCTCCCAAAACAAACTTCAAATATTTTATTTTAAAATTTTATTTATATCATGCAGGATAATTTTTCAAGGGGAAGAAGTATATATTATTATTGATCTTTTTCAATGAAATTTTCCCCGGGAGCAGCTGTCGCTTTACAGGCATATGCTGTAATTTCGTCAACGGTTATGGAGAAGATCCAAAAATATAAAATACATTGTAATTTTAGAAGTGGTAGGGCGGGGAAAAGAAATGGTATTTTATTGCCGGATGCTATTGTAAGAATAGTCAGTCTTTTAAAAAATATAGGGGGCGCAGGATCATCTCCTGAAAAAAATTGGAGATTGAGCATACTCAGAAAAGGAGGTATAACGTCGTGAAGGAAAATATGCGCATTGAGGATGAAGAAACCCTGGATTTGCTCAGTGATCCTTTTACAATGGATATTCTTAATTGTCTTGAAGAAGAATATTTGACTGAAGAAGAGATCTGCAGGTTGATGGATGAAAAACCTTCTCTCATTGCAAATTATCTCTCGCGGATGGTTGAAACGGGACTTGTTGAAAAAAAGGAAGACAATTTTAGAATCGCAGCCAGAACGATTTATGCCAAGGATTCTGTCTTAAGTTTTAACAGCAATAGAGCAAGCAGCTGGATGGCTGGATTTGTAAATCATATGGAAAATAATTTATCCCGTCAGTTTTTTCTTCTGGATCAGGTGAAAGAGCAGGACAGAGATCTGTCAAAAAAATTGATTGGCGAATTTTTCATCGGGCATTCATTGCTTTATTTAAACGATGAAGAGATCGAAGAATTTCAAAACATGATAAGGGAGTTTATTGAAGATAAAAAATCTTCCAAAAGAAAAGCTGAAACGGAAAGAAGAAAATGTCACCTTTACAGCTTCTTTTTCCCGGAACTGTAAAAACTATAGCTGGATTATGAAATTCGGTTCTTTTCCACATCAGTTGCTGGAGGAAGTTATGAGACTCCTCTCACAATGAAATTTTTCCCGGGAGCAGCTATCGCTTTACAGGCATATGTCGAAAAGTTCGCAAACAGTTATGGAGAAGATCCTGAAATTCTTTTCGCTTTGTTTTGCTAAAGTTCCTTTATTAACGGAGAGTTGCCGGGCATTGAATTATATTACTGGTAGGAAAGAGGTGATGTAGATGGGAGTTCACGGTGTGATTGATAAACTATCAATTTTTGCAGGCTCAATGTTTGCGGCAAAATACTTCAGAGATGACCTGCAGGCTCATTCAATGAAAGAACACCTGAATGAAGTTAATTTAAGTCTGCCTGAAATAGGTGGAGAAGGAGATTATACAATCAGGGCAATATCTCTGGTAGGGCCTCTTGAGGCATTATTTAGAATTGCCAGATGGAAAGGAGCTGACTATCCCACATTCATATATCATCATGGTGCTGCTGAGACACCCTTTGATTATGGCTTCAACAAAATATTTCCTCTGGACAAATTAGACATTGAAGCTAATTTTATTCTTATAAGGGCACCCTATCACGAAAGCAGCAAAAAATACAAACATGGCAGGGCTACCGCAGACGGATTTTTGGCCATGATGGCCACTTCTATCGTATTGATTGATAAGCTCATTGGTTATCTGAAGAAAAATTCTGACAGCCAGGTAGTTATATCAGGTACAAGCCTGGGGGGATATATCTGCAATATTCATCATATTTATTTTAACAGCGCCGATAGCTACGTTCCACTTTTGGCAGGATTAAATATGTATGATACCATATTTGAGTCTATTTACAGCAAATCGGTTACAGAAATTACTGCTGAGCAAAAGGAAAAATTTAAAGAGATACTGGATTTTACAGAGGAATTTGAGGCCTGCGATAACAAAAATGTTTTTCCTCTGCTGGCTTCCGATGACCAGATTGTCAGATACGAAGTGCAGAAAAAATCTTACGGGAAATGTTCCGTTGCCTCGTTTGAAAAAGGTCATGTAACCGGTGCCCTGACTGCCAGGAAACTGCGAGAGCATATATTATCAACTATCCGGGGGAGTGAAGATGGACAGAGAGATTAAAGCTGGATGAAATGGAAATAATGATGATAAGTCGAAAGGTTTGACATTAAAAAAGAAGGGGGGAGATGGCAATTATAAATTTTAAGAAGGTCACCATTTTTTTGTTGATATTTATCGTTTTAGGCGTAAGCATGGGTGGGATTCTTCAGGCAGACTATGAACTGCCTCAGGTGGAAGAAATAGATGGAGTTCTGTGGGCCGGAGATGGCTGGTTAATGAGAGAGGAAGGTCTTAATATAGCTTATTTCACCGGTTCACCCGAAGAAATCGGCCTGCAGCACGGGGTTTTGCTGGGAGATGATCCCGAATTAAGGGACCTGTTTGAATCTCTCGATCCGGCTTCGGGTGCCG
>CAZVZM010000026.1:0-26439 GCA_964630835.1 uncultured Halanaerobiaceae bacterium | reverse complement strand
TTAAATCTGCAGAAATATTTTAAGGCTTGACAGATAATGCCACATAAGATATACTAACTTTGGTGCAAACATGTAAAGTCAAATTACTTGACAGCAGGTGATAATTTTGCTGGAAAAAACATTAACACTGAGCCAGCTTTTTGATTTTTACGGTTCGCTGCTCACCTCCCGTCAGCAGGAAATCATGCGCCTTTATTTTTATCAGGATCTTTCCCTGGGAGAAATAGCGGAAAACCTTGATATCAGCAGGCAGGGAGTCTACGATCATCTGCAGCGGGCGGAAAAACAGCTTCAGGATTATGAAGAGGAGCTGGGTCTTTTCTCCTGCTATCAGGTAATTCAAAAGGAGACTGACTGCCTCCTGGAAGGCCTGGACGGGGAAGGGCCACTTTCCCAAAAGGATCGTCAGCGCCTGCTCGGGGCAGTTAAACGCATAAAAAACTGCCTATAGGAGGTTTTATAATGGTTTTTGAAGGACTGGCAGAAAAACTCCAGGAGACTTTTGATAAGCTTCGCGGCAAGGGCAAACTGTCAGAAGAAGATGTTAAGTCCGCTCTAAAAGAGGTGAGAATGTCCCTGCTGGAGGCCGATGTAAATTATCAGGTTGTTAAGGATTTTATAAGCCGCATCGAGGAGAGAGCAGTGGGAGAAGAAGTGATGGACAGCCTTACTCCCGCCCAGCAGGTTATCAAGATTGTTAAGGAAGAGCTGACCGAACTTATGGGCGGAGAACATGAAAGCATAAACTTCGCCGATAAACCGCCCACAGTTATCATGCTGGTTGGTCTGCAGGGATCCGGTAAGACCACCTCAGCTGGTAAGCTAGCAAATCATTTCAAAAAAGAGGGTAAAAGTCCTTTGCTCGTGGCTGCCGATGTTTATCGCCCGGCGGCCATAGATCAGCTGGAACAGCTGGGCAGACAGCTGGACGTTGATGTATTTCAGATGGGCGATGAGAACGATCCCGTGGATATTGTTAAAGGGGCAGTATCTTCGGCCAGAAGTCATCAAAATGACATGGTATTGGTTGATACAGCCGGCCGTCTCCATATTGATGAGGAGCTCATGGATGAACTGAGCAGGATAGAAGAGGCAGTAACCCCCGATGAAACTCTTCTTGTAGTGGATGCTATGACAGGTCAGGATGCTGTCAATGTCGCTGAAAATTTCTCGGATGAGCTGGATATAGATGGCATGTTTATGACCAAGCTGGATGGGGATGCCCGCGGAGGAGCCGCCCTTTCTATTAAAGAGGTAACCGGTCTGCCCATAAAATATGCAGGAGTAGGAGAAAAGTTAAACGAGCTTGAACCCTTTCACCCTGACAGGATGGCTTCCCGCATCCTGGGTATGGGAGATATGCTCAGCCTGATTGAGAAGGCCGAGGAATCCTTCGATGAAGAACAGGCAAAAGAGCTGGAAGAAAAATTGCGGGAGAATCAATTTTCTCTTGCCGATTTTCTTGACCAGATGGAGCAGGTCAGAAATATGGGCCCCATTGATGAAATTCTCGGTATGATACCGGGGATGGGAGCTGCAAAGCAGCTGAAAAATATCCAGGTTGAGGAAGAACAGCTCGATAAAATTGAGGCTATTATCAGTTCCATGACCCCGGAGGAAAGGCACAATCCCGATATCATCGATGGCAGCCGGCGCCGCCGCATAGCTAAGGGCAGCGGCACTGAAATCCAGGATGTCAATCAGCTTTTGAAGCAGTTCCGTCAAACCAAAAAAATGATGAAGCAGCTAAATAAGAAAAAGGACAGTCTGTCCGGAGGACTTCCGGGCGGCATAAATCTGCCCTTCGGTTAACTGATACATCAAAACAGGTTTAAAATATTGCCTGATATTATAAGGTTTAGATATTATAATATGGTATCGACTTTAGGTTATGGGTTTACAATGCTATCAATTATATTTTTTGGTTTTTCATCATACCATTTGTTGGATTTTGTTTAAGATCACTATTTATGAAATTCGGAGGATTATAATTTGTAATTTTGATGATATATTCTTTATTCAGTATAACCATATTATGTTTTTAACATTGCTTTTGGAGAAAAATCTCAAATAAATAAAATAGTGGAGGTGAAATGTTTATGGCAGTTAAAATCAGACTGAAAAGAATCGGAAAAAAGCGGCAGGCTTCTTTCCGCGTTGTTGTGTCAGATTCTCGTAATGCTCCCACCGGCAGTTTTCTGGAGGAGCTGGGGACATATGATCCCCGCCAGCAGCCCTCCGAGGTCAATATAAATGAGGAAAAAGCGCTGGAGTGGCTGGAAAATGGAGCTCGACCTTCCAACACTGTGCGCAGTTTGCTCAAGGATACAGGTGTATGGGCAAAATTTAAAGGAGAAGCCAATTAGCCAGAGGGGGGTTGCCCGTGAAAGAGATGGTAGAAATTATTGCCAGTTCGATTGTAGATAGGCCAAAAGAGGTCGAAGTGACTGAAGAAAAGGATGGTGACAGCATTCGCATAAGACTGACTGTTGCTGATGACGATATGGGTAAAGTAATCGGAAAACAGGGCCGGATAGCCAGGGCTATCCGGAAGGTGGTTAATGCAGCTGCTGCCAAAGCAGATAAAGAGGTAAAAGTGGATATTCGCTAGCTGCTGGAAGCATTCAGTATACTGGAGGAGAGAAGACATGCCGGAAAAGGAAAATAAAAGGAACAGAGAAACTGAATTAATAGCTCTTGGAAAGATTGTTCGTTACCAGGGCAATAAAGGACACGTGAGGATTAAACCTCTGACCGAATATCCTGAAAGATTTTTTGGTCTTGAGGATGTTATACTGCAGACCGATAAAGTTGAGAGCCGCAGGGATATTGAAGCTGTTCGAGAACACGGCGGCTTCATCGTGCTTAAGCTTTCCGGTGTGGATGATATTGAGAGCGCCGAATCTCTCAAAGGCGGGTATTTATGCCTGCCCGAAAATGAACTTCCAGAGCTGCCAGATGACGAGTATTACATCTATAAAATTAAAGGTTTTACTGTAAAGACTGAAGAAGACCGACAGCTGGGAAAACTTGAGGAAGTTATGACCGGCAGCGGTAGTGATGTATTTTTAGTTCGCAGTGAGGAAGGGGAGGAATACATGATTCCTGCCGCCAAAGAGATTATTATTTCGATAGAGGATAAAAATGAGGAAATCACCATAAAACCAATTCCTGGACTTCTGGAATTGTGAGCGGGAGATTTAAATATGTATTTTGATATTTTGACCATATTTCCCGGGTTATTTCCAGGCCCCCTGGCTGAAAGTATAACCGGGCGGGCCCTGGAGGAGGGAATCATAGAGATTAATGCAGTTGATATTCGTGAATTTGCTTTTGACAAACACAGCAATGTTGATGATTATCCTTACGGTGGCGGGGCCGGTATGGTAATGAAGCCCGAGCCCATCTATCGAGCTCATAGAGCTGCTGCCGCCGCCCGGGGTCAGCTGGCAGAAACTATTCTTTTATCTCCCCAGGGTGAAACATTTGATCAGGAAATAGCTCGAAATTTGAGCGAGCATTCCGGACTGATTTTTATCTGCGGTAATTATGAAGGTGTGGATGAAAGAGTGCGGGAGCTCATTGTTGATAGAGAGCTTTCACTGGGAGATTTTGTCGTTACTGGCGGCGAACTGCCCGCTATGATTATGGTCGATGCCATCTCCCGCATGATACCGGGTGTAGTTGGCGATGAAAGATCTACAAAACAGGACTCATTTTACAACGGGTTGCTCGATCACCCTCACTATACAAGGCCGAGGGAATTTAAAGATTTGAATGTTCCAGAAGTTCTTTTAAGCGGTCACCACGCCCGAATTGAAAGATGGCGAAAAAGACAGTCTTTAAAACGCACCTTTTGCCGTCGTCCCGACCTGCTGGATAATATCAATTTAGGGGAAGAGGAGAAGGAGCTTCTGGCTGAAATCGAAGAAGAAAATGCGACTGAAAGAGCTCCCTTTGGGAGTTCGGCTGACTGTGGTGATATTGATGTCCGCTGATAGGTGTCCTGTATATCTGGCCTTAGTTCATCATCCGGTGTATAACAAACATGGCGAAAAGATTACAACCACGGTTACCAATCTGGATCTGCATGATATTTCTCGTGCTGCTCGCACATATCATATTGAGCGTTACTATGTTGTAAACAGGGTCAAATCACAGCAGGCTCTTGTCCGGCGCATGCGCGATTACTGGACCAGCGGACACGGAGCAGAATACAATGCCAGCCGCCATGAAGCTTTTAAGGTCCTGGAGATAGCTGACTGTATAGAGGATGTTTTTTCCGATATCAGACAGGAAACGGGGATGGATCCTGTCTCTATTACTACCTCCGCTCAGGAATATCCGGGGGCTGAGCGGATTAGTTTCTCCGGTCTGCGTTCCCGGCTCGGCGAAAAAAGGGTTCCCCACCTGATTTTGCTGGGGACCGGGTGGGGTCTTACGGAGGAAATGATTGCAGAGTGCGATCTTCAACTGGAACCGATATCGGGCTGTGGCGACTTCAATCATCTTTCCGTGCGCACGGCGGGTGCAATAATCATGGATAGACTTCTGGCAGATTCCTGGTGGAACCAGGAAAATAAATATAGAGAATAAATGTAACAGGAATAAAAATTACAGGAAAAGAAAGGAGGCAAATCTATGGATATTTTTGAACACATAGATAAACAGGAACGGCGTGAGGATATTCCCGAGTTTTCTCCCGGGGACACAGTTAGACTGATGATAGTATCCCCCGATCAGCAGCGGCGCGCCCAGCCTTTTGAGGGGGTAGTTATCAGCAGAAAGGGTAGCGGCAGTCGGGAGACCTTTACCGTCAGGAAAATTTCACACGGGGTAGGTGTGGAAAGAACTTTTCCCGTGCATTCCCCCTCGCTGGAGAGCATAGAAGTTCTTCGCCAGGGAGATGTGAATAGAGCTAAGCTGTATTATCTGAGGGAACGCCGGGGCAAAAAAGCCCGGGTTAAAGAAAAGAGAGGTCCTCGCCCCGAACTTCACGATGAAATGGTTGCTTCCGGTGATACCACTCCCGGCACAGCAGAGGAGTACTACGAAACCCGGGAAGCTGAAGATGGAGAGGAAGTTCAAGATAACACATCTGAGGAAAATTAATATTTCGATGGCGGGGAAACAAATTCAATAATACATCACAGCTGTAATTATAATAATCACATTTATTCAATATACCTGCAGATGTGTAATATACCTGCAGACGGGAGGCGGCCGCAAAATTGAGTGATGGCTGCCTCCTTTTTAAGTTCTTTTTTATATTCAGGCAAATTCATTGCTCAAATTTTATGCAGAAAATCATCTTTTCCGGTTACTTTTCAGGGGGTGAGCGTAGTGAGCGAAAAAATAAACTGGTATCCAGGCCATATGGAAAAAGCTATCCGCCGCATAGAGGAGAAACTTAAGATAATTGATGCTGTCATTGAGCTTAGAGATGCCCGCATACCTGTATCCAGCAGCAATCCCAGGCTTGAAGATATGCTTTTGGATCAAGAGCTGCTGGTAGTTTTAAACAAACGAGACCTCGCTAATGAAAAACACACCGAGGAATGGATTGAATTTCTCAGCCAGGATTATTCCGCTTTTGCCTGCAGTTCAACTGAAAAAGTCGGGTGCAGTCGGGTAGCAGAAAGACTGAAAAATATAAGGGAGGATTTTCTGAAACGAAAAAGAGAGAAGGGTCTGACCTCCGGTGAATTGAAAGTTTTGGTGGTGGGGGTGCCCAACTGCGGCAAGTCCACATTTATCAATGCTATATCCCGCCGGGGAGGAGTTAAAACAGGAAAAAAACCCGGCGTCACCAGAGGTCATCAGTGGCTTAAAATCGAAGAAGGAATAAGAGTGATGGATACACCCGGCCTGCTGTGGCCTGATATAGAGGATGAAGAACAGGGATATAAGCTCGCCATGTGCGGTTCAGTCCGGCCCGAAGTTGTAGATACCGAGCTTCTGGCCTGCCGACTGTTGGATTGTCTGCGCCAAAAAAATCCCGCCGGATTAAAGGAGCGATATAATATAGAAATCAGCCCCGGGGACCACAGTTATGATCTTTTGGCCGACATCGGCCGGCGCAGAGGTTGCCTTGTCAGCGGTGGACAGGTTGATAGAGAAAGAGCGGGAAATATTGTCCTTAAGGAATTTCAATCCGGCCAGCTAGGCCGGGTAAGCCTGGAGTCTGTGGAGGATATTCGCCGTGAATAAAAAAGAAAAGAATGATGAAAAAAAACCTGATTATCAGAATATACTCAATCCCGGCAGTTTTACTATTGCCGAGCTTCGAGAGAGGTTAAAGAATGAGGACCCCGACCCAGGGCTGATTGAGAGTCTACGCTGCGATGAGAGGAAAGGAGTACAGAAGCTGGCTGATAGACTGGTGAGAAAAAAGGAGAGGAGGGAGGAGAAAAAGAAACGCTGGAAAAAAAGGGATGAAATAACTGATAAACTGAGAAAGGAAGGCTACAGATTTATATGCGGTCTCGATGAGGCCGGCAGGGGGGCCCTTGCGGGGCCGGTTGCTGCGGCCGCGGTTATTTTGCCCTGTGATTGTTATATTCCCAATCTTGATGACTCCAAACAGATCAAACCTGTTGAGCGCGAAAGGCTGGCCGCTGCTGTAAAAACGATGGCTCTGGCCTGGGAGGTTGAGTTTGCACATAGCAGCACCGTAGATGAGGTGAATGTTCTGGGAGCGACAAAGCTGGCCATGAAAAATGCTATAAAGAACATTTCGATAAACCCAAATTATCTGTTGATAGATGGGAATATATCTTTGAAGAGATCCTCTTTGCCTCAAAGAGGGATTAAAAAAGGGGATGCCCGCGTTAACTGCATTGCTGCCGCTTCCATTCTTGCCAAGGTTTCCAGAGACAGCTTAATGGAGGCTATGGATCGATACTTTCCGGCCTACAACTTTCACCGCAACATGGGATACGGAACCGATCATCATCGGTTGGCGCTGAAGAAGTATGGGCCCAGTCAGCTTCATCGCCGCAGCTACAGGACGGTGAGAAGGGCGGAAAAAAATCTGGAGCAAAAAAAATTTGCCCTCGATCAAGAAACCCCCTAAAAGGGTTTCTGCTGCTATATGCAGCTAAAATATGCTATATATGATTGCACTGAAAATCATTTTACCGGCTACCCAATTAATTGAACGTGTGTTATGCAGGAAAACAGAGGGCAGATAGAGAATTTATGTGATAGGAGACAAAAGTAAGATTAAAAGCTCAGGGATAGATAGCCATAGATTTTGTGCATACATAGATTACGTTTTGATGGTATTGACCTTTATATCTGCTTTAAGAAGTAAAATTATTTTTTTGTGAGAATAATTCAAGAAAAAATTGTGAGGGATGTATCCTATGGAAGAACCTCCGGTGAAATATGAAGATGTCAATTTTGCGCTAAAAAGGATACAATCGCAGCTTTATCGCACTCCCCTTGATCACTCCCGTCATCTGAGCAATGAATACACAAATTATTATCTTAAGCTGGAGTCCCAGCAGATTACTAAAAGTTTTAAGGTGAGGGGTGCTGTCAACAAGCTCGCCGTGCTGGCACAAAATAAAGAGCAGAAAAAAGTGGTGGCCGTTTCCTCCGGAAATCATGGAGCCGGTCTAAGCTACGCTTCCGGTTCTATGAGTGATGTTGACTGCACTATATTCGTTCCGGAGTCCACTCCGGATGCAAAAATAGATATGATCAATCATTACGGTGCTGCAATCAGGATTGAAGGAAAAAATTTTGATGAAGCTCGAAAAATCGCCGGCCGGTATTGCGAAAATAATGACTTTGTTATGGTAGACCCCGATTCTGATAGGGAAGTGATTGCCGGGCAGGGAACCATTGCCTGCGAAATTTTGAATCAAAATCCGGGCGTGGATACCATTATTGTGCCAGTGGGAGGCGGTGGGTTAATCACAGGTATAGCCGTGGGAGCCCGCAGGCTTCGTCCCGATATAAGCATTATAGGAGTGCAGACCGAAGCCTGTCCGGCCTTCATTCGTGCTCTTGAAAATGATGAGTTTTATGAAGAGTATCCCGTTGAAAATAGCATTTGCGATGGCCTGGTGGGAGGTATAGGTCGCATTCCTTTCGAGATGGCCGATGAATGTATAGATGAACTCATTGAGGTCAGGGAGGATTCTATAAGGCAAGCAGTGCCCTTCCTCATAGGAGAGGAAAAGGTTTTGGCTGAGCCGGCTGGAGCTGCAGGAGTAGCAGCAGTGCGAGAAAATCCCTATCAGTTTGGGGGCGATGAAGTGGCAATAGTGATTTCCGGAGGCAATATAGATCCCCCTCTCATTAAAGAGCTGTTCAATGAAGCCTATTGAAGTATTTCTGGCTGTCCTGAATTAAAATGGTGTTGAGATGATTTTATTTTTTCGATAGGGGACAGTATCCAGAATTTTATTTTCCTGAATCCTCATCATGATTTTTTTAAGCTAATATGGTATATATTTTTGTAAAATAAAATACTAGCAGGAAAAAGAAGGAAAATCTTCCTGGATAAAGAAATATATAAATATACAATTTTATCTGGCATATTCCGGATGTTCAATTTTCATTTATAACTTTATCCAGGGAGGCGGCAATAAATGAACAGTGATCACAGAAAAGCTCTGGGGGAAAAGGGTGAAAGGCTGGCTGTTGAATTTCTTGAGGAGGAAGGTTACAGGATACTTGCCCGAAACTTTACCACTAAGATTGGTGAGATCGATATTGTTGCCAGCATGGGTGGCCTGCTTATTTTTGTTGAGGTGAGAACATCCATAAGTCCTCACTTTGGTCCCCCGCAGTATTCAATAAATAGAGAGAAACGCCTGCGCATACGGCGGGTGGCAGGTCAGTTTCTCTCAATTTACAGGGATTATAACCGCTGTCGTTTTGATGTTATTACTCTCACCGGGAGCGAGGGAAATTTGAGTTTGGACCATATTCCCTCGGCATTTTAGGTGAGCGGCATGCCAGTATCACTCAATACCGGTTCTCTTCTCGGAGTAGAGGCTTTTTCTGTTCAGGTTGAGGTGGATATTCAACGGGGACTTCCGGCTTTTAATGTTGTTGGCCTTCCCGATCGTGCTCTGCAGGAAGCCAGAGAGAGGGTGCGAGCAGCAATAAAAAATTGTGATTTTCACTATCCCGACAATCGCATAACAATCAATTTAGCTCCCGCAGATCGGCGAAAGGAAGGACCAAACTTTGATCTGCCTATTGCACTGGGAGTTCTGGCTGCTCAGGGAGATTTCTCTGGCAAAGCTTTTGATAGATGCTTTATAACTGGCGAGCTAGCCCTTAATGGAGAGCTGCGGCCGGTGAGGGGAATTTTACCCCTGCTGGATCTGGCTGAGAAGTCAGGAAATAATTTTTTTATTTTTCCTGCTGCCAGCAAGGAGGAAATCACATATCCGACCCAAATGGAATTGTTTCCTGTCAATGATCTTCAGGAGGCTTTTAAGCTCATCCGTCGCCTGATGAGAGCTTCAGATGAGGTATCGCCCTGGCAGCCACAGATCTCATCTTTACCCGGTCGGAAAAATTTTTCTCTTCCACCAATTCAAGGACAGAGAGCTGCTTTGAGAGCAGCTGCAGTGGCTGCAGCGGGACGTCACAATCTGATGTTTTTTGGTCCGCCGGGTTCGGGAAAAACTCTGATTGCCCGCACGCTGCCGGCTCTCCTGCCTCCTCTTACCATGAAAGAACAGAGGGAGGTTATGCTTATAGCGAGTGCGGCCGGTGAAGAAATCATTTCTCATCGTCCCTGGCGCGATCCCCATCATTCCATCACAGCTGCCGGCCTTGGCGGCGGAGGGCGTTCGCCCACCCCCGGAGAGGTAACTCTGGCTCATCGCGGTGTCCTGTTTCTGGATGAGCTGCCGGAATTTGACCGCCGCGTGCTGGAGCTTTTAAGGCAGCCCCTCCAGGATGGATATATTAATCTTGTGCGTCACGAGTATAATCTCAAGCTTCCTGCTGATTTTATGATGGTGGCTGCTCTAAATCCTTGCCCCTGTGGCTATCTTGGTGCTGAAGATAAAAAGTGCAGCTGCACCCCGGGACAGATTCAATCCTACCGCAGCAAACTCTCGGGACCGCTGCTGGATAGGATAGATCTGCAGATTGAAGTGCCTGCTCTGGACGCGGAAGAGATTATTTACAAAAAGCCCGGCAAAAGCCCTCAGGAAAAGTATGGTAATGAAGTAAACGAAGCCTGGCAGCGTCAGCAAAAAAGAAATGATGGCTCCTGCAACGGTCAGATTGAACCTGCGAGGCTGAAGGAAATATGCACGATTGGACGCGGGGAGAAGCGCTTTCTGGCGAGGGTATTAAAATCTCTGGAGTTGAGCAGGCGGGGTTATGATATCATTTTAAAACTTGCCCGCACTCTGGCCGATATGGATGGCGAAGAAAAAATTGAGAAATCTCATCTGGCCGAAGCAGTCCAGTATCGAAGCTTTGAAAGAACGGTCAATCTTTAATCTGGCGCTTTCCAAATAGTTTAAAGCTATGTCTTTCCAATATAGCTTTATAAGCCCCGGTTTTAGAGAGGGGTCGTTAATCAATTTTTTAAAACTGATGACAGGTAATTTATAAAAAGACATTAAAACTTTATGAAAATAGGATTTTCCTGTACTAATTTCGTGAAATCGTTGAAGAACAGGAGGATTATATGTCGTGAGCCGATCAGATCCTTTCGAACTGAGTGAAAGTGATGAATATAGCTCTAAGTTTAAAAAGGCTTTAAAAGAGGGAGATATTTCTCTCCTCAGGAGAATTCCCAAAAGCGATCTTCACAATCACGCCGCCCTGGGTATGAGATTTTCCCGGGTGCAGGAGAAATTTGGCAGCGATATAATTCCGCCCCCCGATTATATGCAGGGTCTGGAGGCCTTTGCTGATTATCTGGCCGATATTGCCTTTTTGATGGACAGCCGGGAAAATGTGGAATTTCTACTCACTTCCTGCCTGGAAGCTGCAGAAAACGACGGTGTCAGTCTTCTTGAGGCCAGCATAGATGCCACCTTTTTATCCTTTTACCCCAAAAATGAGGACTTCTTTAATGTTATCTCCTCGCTTAAAGATGAGTTTTCATCTTCGGGGGAGTTCCGGTCGGATCTGGGAGTGGCCCGGGTCATGGATGAGGATAAGTGGGAAAGATACGTTCCTCCCTGCATTGAAAGCGGTGTTTTTGATGGCATAGACTTATATGATATCGAATCGGTCAATCACCTCAGTCTTTATGAGAATTTTTATCAGCAGGCGGAGGAGGCCGGGCTAACTCTTAAGGTGCACGTGGGGGAATTTTGTTCTCCCGAACAGATAGAGGAAACGATCGAAAGATTAAATCCTGATGTAATTCAGCACGGTATTACGGCAGTGAAAAGCGAAAATACCCTCAGGATGATAGAGGAGAGGAGTATCCTGCTCAATATTGCTATCACCAGTAATTTGAAGCTGGGAGCTGTGGAGAAAATAAGTGATCATCCCCTGCCAGAGATTTACCGGCGGGGTATTCCAGTTACCTTAAATACTGATGATTTAATGATTTTTGACAGCAGTGTCAGCGAAGAGTACCTTAAAGCATATGAAGCCGGCCTTTTAGAAGCTGAAGAGCTGGATCGCATGCGACGTCTGGGGCTTTATTGGAGGCAGCACGTTCAGGGAAAATAATGGGGGGAAATCACAATGGATTTGGGGATCGGTATAATACTGGCCCTGATGCTTACTTTAATAATACTCTTTATAATAGAACCCATCAGCATTGATCTAATTGCACTTTCTGTGCCCGTGCTGCTGGTGATTTTAAATCCCTGGACCGGTGTTTCTCCTGAGGAAGCTATCTCCGGTTTCTCCAGTCCTGCTACCATAACGATTGGAGCGATGTTTATTATTAGTTCCGGCGTGGAAAGAAGTGGTGTCGTGCAGGTGCTGGGCGATAGAATAATGAATCTAACCGGGAAAAATCAGACCAGACAGCTGTTTTTGATTATCTTTGTTTCGGGATTTGTGGCCGGACTGATAAATAATACTCCTGTTGTGGCTCTCTTCATTCCCATGGTGATGAGCATAGCGAGCCAGACGGGAATATCTCCTTCCAAGTATTTGATTCCCCTCTCATATGCGGCAATGATGGGTGGAATGCTCACCCTCATAGGCACCTCCTCCAACATTGTTGCCGACGATCTTCTGCGCAGATATCTGGGGCGGGGTTATTCGATGTTCGAATTTACCCATCTTGCTCTCCTGGCACTTTTGGTCGGGGCGGTCTATCTAATATTCTTTGCCGTTCGGCTCATTCCCGCTCGCATTGATCCCAGGGAGGAGCTTACTGAGGAGTTTGAGATGGATCGCTATCTGACCGAGGTAGTTATCAGTGAGGAGTCGGATTTATGCGGTATGACCGTGGAAGATGCTCTAAACTATGTGGATTATGATTTTGATGTGGTACAGCTTATTCGAGGGGATCAGAAATTTTTTGAACCTCTTCAAAATAAGATTCTGCAGCAGGATGATCATATGATTATTCTTGCGGACCACACAAATCTAATAAGTTTGATTAAGGGCAGGAGTTTGCGTATTCTCTCCCGAACACATTTCACACAAAAGGAACTGGAAACTCGCAGGGAAAATCAAAAGCTGGTTAAACTGGTAATACCTCACGGCTCCTTTCTAGAAGGCCAGACGCTGGAAGAAGTCAATTTCATGGAGAGATATAAAACAACGATTTTGGCCATAAGGCGAGGGGAGGAGCTGCAGCACACAAAGGTTGACGACATTCCCCTGGAGGCCGGGGCAGTATTGCTCATAACGGCCGGCCCGGAAACTCTTGAGCGCCTGCGCCAGAACAGAAACTTTATCATATCCAGTGAGATGGACTACTCCGATTATAGAACTGAAAATATTAGCACCTCCCTTGGCATCCTGGCCGGAGTCATAGTTCTGGCGGCGCTTGATATACTTCCCATAGTTATTTCAGCCCTGGGGGGAGTTGTTGCCATGGTGATTACAGGCTGCTTAAAACCTATGGAGGTTTATGAATCTGTCAACTGGAATGTGATTTTTCTCCTTTCTGGCCTTATCCCCCTGGGAGTTGCCATGGATCATACCGGTACAGCCGAGTTCGCCGCAGATCAAATAATGCGTTTTGAAGGTACTCTGGCTCCGATGATGCTTCTTATTCTCTTTTATTTGATGACGGTATTCATTGCAAATCTGGTTGGGAATAATGTAAGCGTAATTCTCATGCTGCCTATTGCCGTTGATGCCGCCGGCAAACTGGGGTTAAATCCTTTTGCCTTTGCTCTTGCGGTTACGTTTGCGGCCAGCTCGGCCTTTCTTACACCCATCGGTTATCAGACCAATCTGATGATTTACGGTCCGGGTGGTTATAAATTTTATGACTTTTTCCGGGCCGGCCTGCCCCTGCAGATAATTCTCACGCTGCTCGTCCCGGTGCTGATATCTCTACTCTGGGGTCTATAATATTCGTCAATAAAAATCTGTCAGTGATGTCTATCAGCTTAGTAGGTCATAAAAATAGGAGGTTTTTGAGGCTTGAAAGAAAATTCCCTGGCGCATAGCCAGGTTTTTTATCTTTATAAAGCATTTTATGGGACGAAAACTTATTTTATGGGCAATTTGAATGACAGAATATCCTATTTCCTGGAGATTACAATTTTGAAATTTTGTTGATATTGATTTTATCTACTGTAATTATTTCTTCTATTATTGCTTTTTGACTGCTAAAATTTTCATCCTGTCTTTAACAAAGACTGCCATATAAAATGCGGAAGATAGCATTATGATTGCATTTACAGCTTAAATTGATTAAATAATTTTTTACCCCAAAAAACAGGCCTCGGGGAGGAAATTGGCGGGCCTGACCAAAAAATTCAAAATAATGATTGAAATTCTTCCTCATAACTGTTAGAATAACTTAGGTGGAAGCTGGAAATAGGCTGTAAACGCTGGTTTTTGTCCTGCTCGCTGAGGAGAATTCGATGAAGCTGAGAGAGAAAATTTCTTTTATCCCCGAAAATAGAAAACATGCAAGAGATGACCTTATGGCCGGGCTCTCCGTGGCTGCACTTGCCCTGCCCCAGAATATGGCCTATGCCCTTATTGCCGGACTTGATCCCATCTATGGAATATATGCGTCCATAGTGGCCATGCTGGCTGCTACAATTGTAGGGTCCTCTAACTATCTTATTGTAGGTCCAACAAATATGCTTGCACTGGCTGTCGCCAGCAGTCTTGCCGGCGTGCAGATAGGGTATCTTGAGGCTGTGCTGCTTTTTACATTCATGGTGGGGCTTTTTCAGATCCTGCTGGCGGTATTTCGACTGGGAGAGCTGGTCAACTACGTTTCCCGATCGGTGGTTACAGGATTAACTGCAGGGGTGGCTTTACTGATTATTTCAGGCCAGCTTGGTAACCTGGCCGGAGTTGAGTATGAATCCGGAAGCAATCTTTTTCTTGAAATCATAAATTTCTTTTCCGCTGTAAACAATGGTGTCAACATTTATGCTCTGGGAATAGGTATTTTGACGATGGCCGTAATAGCTTTATTGAAGTGGTTTAAGCCCGGTCTACCGGCATATCTTTTGGGCATGACAGCCTCTGTAATTGTGGTTTTTGCAGGAGGGCTGGAAGGACATCTGGCAGTTGTGGAGACCTTTCCCGGCGGTCTCCCGGCATTCACTCCTCTGGACTTGAATTTAAGTTTTATTCGCAGTTACTGGTCGGCAGCTTTATCTGTGGCTGTTCTGGGATTCATTCATGTTCTGGGAGCTTTAAAAGCTATGGAAACTCACACGGGAGAGGAGCAGGATTTTAATCGGGTTTTTCTGGGGCAGGGAATTATAAACATCGCCTGTTCTTTTTTCAGCGGCTTTGTGGTTACCGGTTCTTTTACAAAAAGTTTTGCCAATCTGCAGGCGGGGGCCAGAAGCAGGCTCTCCGAGCTGGTTGCCGCCGTTTCTATGATAATGTTTATCACTCTTTTTCGTCCCCTGGGGCAGTACATTCCCATTGCCGGTCTGGCAGGTCTGGTTATGATGGTTGCGGTTAAAATGGTGGACTGGCAGGATATCAAAGAGAGCTTTTTAAATCGCTTCGATGGCCTAATATTTACCGCTACATTTCTGACCACTATTCTGGCTCCCCGTCTCGATTATGCCATATATTTTGGCATGATCGTTTCTTTTGTGCTGGTTCTTAAAGAGACCAGTGATGTTCGCTACTCTCATATGGATTACGAGGAGGAAAACGGAGATTTTGTGGAAAAGGAGCCGGAAGAGGATAATGACAACGATGAGGAATACACGGTGATTAATCTGGCCGGGAATATTGTATTTAGCGCTTCCGATAACTTCAAGGATAAGCTGGAGGAAAGCTTTCAGAAACAACAGAAATTCATCCTGCGCATGCGGGAAGTGGAAAATATAGATATGACCTCTCTTAAGGAACTGGAGAAATTTATAGACAGAGTTAAGGATAGCGGCGGATTGGTTATCGTATGCGGGCTCAATGAGGAGATCAGGGAGCTATTTTCCCGCTATGAGCTTGATGCAAAAGTTGGCTGTGAAAATATCCTTGAAAATGATGATAACCTGCTATCTTCCACCGAGTCGGCTATCGAGCAGGCCAATGGCCTTGATCTCCCCGGGGAAGAAGATGATGAAAACCCACAGGAGGATTGACCGGCAGATGAAAGATGGCAGAAAAAGTTTTATATTTGTTATTGATTTTAACCGGTTTAGAAGTTAAAATGTTTTAGTGAGGATTTTGAGAAGAATATATTTAACAATAGATTTATTGTTGCAGAAACCCTAAATTTTCTTAACTTTAATTAGGATAACAGAATGGCCTGGGAAATTTACCCCCGCCGGATGCATTAGCGGGATTTTTTCGGTAAAAGCTCGATGATTCTGTTTTCAATCTCAATATACAGAAAACTTTGCTTTTGCTCTGCATTTACGCATAAATTATGCATAATGTGATTTTCCCAATAAAAAGTTCAGTTATACTGCAATCATTACAACTGCGAGGGTGTCATCTATGGAACCCGCTCAGGATTTAAGTTTTATGCCCGGGAGCGTGGAAGAAGCCAGAGACGACCTCGTAGCCGGCTTTTCTGTGGCGGCCCTGGCGCTGCCTCAAAACATGGCCTATGCCCTGATTGCCGGACTCGAGCCTATTTATGGTCTTTACGCCTCAATTGTAGCAATGGTGGTAGGAGCAATACTCGGCCCCTCTCGCTATCTTATTGTGGGGCCTACAAATATGATGGCTATGGCCATCTACAGCAGTCTGGCCGGAGTAGAAGGCAATTATTTTCAGGCTGTCCTGCTTTTCACCTTAATGATAGGCGTCTTCCAGATATTAATGGTTATACTCAGACTGGGAGAGCTGGTTAATTATATCTCTCGTTCAGTTATAAATGGTCTTACTGCAGGAGTGGCGCTGCTAATCGTTTCAGGTCAGCTGGGAAGTTTGACCGGGATAGAGCACGAATCCGGATTTAATATCGTTATGGAGCTTTACTACTTCTTTATAAGCCTCGAACACCTCAATATTTATGCTTTCCTGATTGGAATTTTAACTATAGCTGTAATTCTTTCAAAAAAATTTTTGCCCATTACTTTCCCCGGCTATCTTATTTCCATGATTATAGCAGTGGCAATTACTGTTGTTTTAGGCTGGCATCAGCATGTGGAAGTTGTTGAATATTTTCCCGGCGGCCTTCCCTCCTTCACGCCAGGGCCCATAAATTTTGAGTTTATGGTAAATTATGCTCCGGCGGCACTCTCAGTGGCCCTTCTGGGTTTCATCCATGTGCTGGGAGCGCTCAAATCTATGGAGATTCACACCGGTGAAGAGCTCGATTTCAACCGCGTTTTTTTTAGCCAGGGGATAATAAATATAGTCTGCTCCTTTTTCAGCGGTTTTGCAGTTACCGGTTCTTTTACTAAAAGTTTTGCCAATCTGCAGGCAGGTGCTAAAAGCAGTCTTTCCGAGCTGTTTGCCGCTCTAACAATGGTTTTATTTATTACACTCTTCAGGCCCTTAGGGGAGTATATACCCATCGCTGCCCTGTCCGGGCTGGTTATAATGGTTGCCCTTAAAATGGTCGATTTTGAAGAGATAAAGGACAGCTTTCGCAATAGATTTGACGGTCTTATTTTTACTTCCACCTTCCTTATGACAGTGCTCTCTCCCCGCCTGGACTATGCGATATATTTCGGTGTTATAGTCTCCATCATCTTAGTTCTTAAAAATACCAGCTCAATCAGCTATTCTCACTTCGATTATCAGCAGCGGGACAGCGAATTTTTCAGCAAAGACCTGGAGGATGTGAAGGAAAATGAATATATTGTAATAAATCTGTCCGGCAATATAAATTTCAATGCTGCAGATAATTTAAAGGAGGAGCTGGGTGAAAGCTATCAGGACAGGCAAAAATTTATTATACGCATGAGAGATGTGGAAAATATTGATCTCACCTCTCTAAGAGAGATCGAAAGGTTTATCGACAGAGTACAGGGTCATGAGGGTGCTGTAATTATCTGCGGCCTTGATGACAATCTCGAGAAGATGTTTGAAAAGTATGAGCTTGATGATAAAGTGGGAGAGCAAAATATTTTTGCTGCCGATGACCACATTTTTTCCGCAACGGAAGCTGCTATTGAGAAGGCAGAGGATATAAAGCTTCCCTACGATGTAGAAGAAGATGCCCCTCTGAAGAGCAAAGAAGGGGTTGAGGGAAAAGTGGACGAGATGGAAAATAAGGATGAAATAGAAGAAGGTTAAAATGAAAAGTAAAAGAAAAAGTCATGAAAAAAGTGATAATAATACAAACAGAAATTGCAGGGTGATGGACAACTTTGACACCAGGAAAGATGAAGATAGTCGAAAAGATCTTTTCTGAGTCGCAGCCTTTTAAATTTTTTCTGGAGTGATGTTATGCTATCTATCTTCAGAATAGAAACAGATAATTTTACCAAAATGAATCCGTTACATCTAATCCTTTTTCTTTTAACCGGGCTCGTTATTATAAGCCTGATTATGCCGGCTGCCCCGGCTTCTGCTGCAGAAGAAGCCGTGGGATTTGAAAATGGTGAGGAAATGGATGCGGTTAAAATAAATATGGATATCATAGTCACCCTGATTTATATATTTGTAATTTTAGTGCTTTTCGTGTGGGAACCTATCAAGCTGGATCTTATAGCCATCTTAATACCGGTGGGGCTTGTAATTTTATATCCGTGGACAGGTATTGGCAGCGAGGAAGCTTTAAGCGGTTTCTCCAACAGCGCTACCATCACTGTTCTGGCAATGTTTATTCTCAGCGAAGGTATACAGAGAAGTGGAGTTGTGCAGATCATTGGTGACAGGATATCCGAATTCACAGGGGATAATGAAGTCAGGCAGGTGGGAGTGATCACCAGCCTTTCCGGCACCCTGGCCGGATTTGTAAACAATACTCCCGTCGTCGCAATTTTTATTCCCATGGTCACCGACCTCGCCCGCAGCACGAATATTTCTCCCTCCCGACTTTTAATTCCTCTCTCATATGCTTCCACACTGGGCGGAATGCTCACGCTTATAGGAACAGCTACAAATCTCATGGCCAGTGATATCTCGAGTAGATTGATAGACCGCCCCTTTAATATGTTTGAGTTTACTCACCTTGGTATAATTGTATTGATTACCGGAGTTTTATATTTTGTCACCATCGGAAGAAAGCTGCTCCCCAGACACATTAAACCGGAGGAGGGACTTGTAGAAGAGTATGAGATGAATGATTATATGGCTGAGGTTGTAGTGGAAGAGGACTCTCCTTTGGTCGATCAGAGCGTGGGTGAGACGCTTTCCCGCTCAAAGCTGGACATGGATTTAATGATGGTGACAAGGGAAGGAGATCAGTATATTGAGCCGCTGGAAGCTAAAAATATAAGACCTGGAGATCATCTCATTATTCGCAGTTCCCGCAACACTCTTCTGGAGCTTATGAACCAGGAGGGCTTGAGATTTCGAGCAGATTATCGCGTCAGTCAGGATCAGCTGGAGGAGCCTCCTCAGGGACAGAAAATGATCGAGGCGGTTATCCCCAATGGCTCTTATTTTGAAAATCAGACACTTGAGGAGGTAAATTTTTCAGAACGCTATGACAGCTGTGTTATGGCTGTGCGCCGGGGAGGAGAGCTATCTCACTCCCGTCTGGATGATATAGTTTTAAAGGCGGGAGATGTGCTTTTGATGCTGGTTAATGAACCCACTCTGGAAAGATTTAGACAGCGTCGCGATATAGTTGTGGCCAGAGAGATGGAGGAGGAAGATTACAGGCGCGATAAGATACCTGTAACTATAGGAATTATGGTAGGTGTTGTTCTCTTCGGTGTACTGGGCATTGTGCCCATTGTTATATCTGCACTGGCAGGAGTTTTATTTATGGTTATCACCGGCTGTGTCAACCCGACCGAAGCCTACGAGGCGGTCAATCTGGAGATTATATTCCTTATGGCGGGTCTTATACCGCTGGGAACGGCTATGGAAATAACGGGCACGGCTGATTACGTTGCCGCCCGATTTCTTGATCTGGTCGGTGAGCTGCCGCCACTTGGTATCCTGGCCCTTTTTTACCTATTTACCTCTGTAATTACAAATCTGATCAGCAATCGCGGCAGCATTGTTATGATGGTCCCCGTGGCTGTAGATGCAGCTCTGAGGCTGGGGGCTGCCCCCTTTCCTTTTGTTCTAGCGGTGACTTTCGGAGCCAGCACTGCCTATTTGACGCCGGTCGGAAATCAGGTTCATTTGATGGTATATGGCCCCGGTGGATATAATTTTATGGATTATGTTAAAGTTGGGCTGCCGCTGCAGCTTTTGCTTACTGCGGTTATATCGGTGGGGATATATGTGTTCTGGGGCATATAGGCGGGTAATTTATTGCTCGTTCACATTCTGCTTTCCAACCACAGGGCAATTTTAACGGCCCAAAACAGGGCAGCCTCGCGATACCACCTCCTGTGGTGCGCTCGGTTCGCGACCTCCCTGACACTCAGCCCTGTTTTGGGCCTATATTCGTGATGTTAAAGGCGAAAGCAGAGAGTTCACTCGCAATAGATTTACCCGCCCTGAGGTTAGTGTCGACTGGAGAAAACCTTTTAAGCTTAATCTATTTTTTTGCTGCAAGTATAGTTTTGCTACATGAGTTACAATTTTGCAAATATGTTTGAAATGATCATTTATATCTCATGAATCACAGCTTGGAATTTTTTATTTTGTCGACTATATGCAATAGTCTATTTTTACATAATTATAATTTGACCTAATTAGTTTGTGTGAAAAATAACTTTTGCTGATCGAGTTTATGCTTATGCAAGAATATGATAACTTAAGGCCAGGTATAGTGAGGTTTCTATTATGAGAATTAACAGGGTAATTCTGCAGGGCTCCTCCCTGAGCCCCGCTCAACTCAGCACCTCCCTGTGCTTCGACCCTGTTTCTGCTCTGAAGTAATGATTTAGGGTTCGAAAAACAGAGAGTTGCGTCACGCCACTTCTGCCCTCCCCGGAGTAGACTTAAATTATGTTGAGTTGAAGGATTATGAATTATACATTATTTTTCTAATAATTGCTGCATTTTATTGCAGTTTTTAATTGCTTTCTAACCGCGGGTCTAACCGCGGGATAACTTTTACGGTCCAAAAAACGGTCCAAAAAGGGGCAGCCTCGCGATACCACCTCCTGTGGTGCGCTCGGTTCGCGACCTCCCTGACACTCAGCCCTGTTTTGGGCCTATATTCGTGATGTTAAAGGCGAAAGCAGAGAGTTCACTCGCAATAGATTTACCCGCCCTGAGGTTAGTGTCGACTGGAGAAAACCTTTTAAGCTTAATCTATTTTTTTGCTGCAAGTATAGTTTTGCTACATGAGTTACAATTTTGCAAATATGTTTGAAATGATCATTTATATCTCATGAATCACAGCTTGGAATTTTTTATTTTGTCGACTATATGCAATAGTCTATTTTTACATAATTATAATTTGACCTAATTAGTTTGTGTGAAAAATAACTTTTGCTGATCGAGTTTATGCTTATGCAAGAATATGATAACTTAAGGCCAGGTATAGTGAGGTTTCTATTATGAGAATTAACAGGGTAATTCTGCAGGGCTCCTCCCTGAGCCCCGCTCAACTCAGCACCTCCCTGTGCTTCGACCCTGTTTCTGCTCTGAAGTAATGATTTAGGGTTCGAAAAACAGAGAGTTGCGTCACGCCACTTCTGCCCTCCCCGGAGTAGACTTAAATTATGTTGAGTTGAAGGATTATGAATTATACATTATTTTTCTAATAATTGCTGCATTTTATTGCAGTTTTTAATTGCTTTCTAACCGCGGGTCTAACCGCGGGATAACTTTTACGGTCCAAAAAACGGTCCAAAAAGGGGCAGCCTCGCGATACCACCTCCTGTGGTGCGCTCGGTTCGCGACCTCCCTGTCATGTCAGTGATCTCTTCAATCAAATTTCCCGTATAATGATTTTTTGCAGTAGAATCAGATAATGTTTTATAGTGAATAAATTTTAACTATCCTGTATTGGACTTGTTATCGGAGAACTCTGGAGGAAACACGAAGGTGGTCGGGGGGATAGTTGCATCCTCCCGACCACCTTCGTGCCAGCTCCAGTTACGCTGGTAATGACTTTGTTTGCATTAACAATATTTAAGTGATATTGTTTGTATATCAGGTTTTTTTCCAGAGTATTGGTGGAATTTTAATTTTCTTGATTTTAGAAAGGAGATTACAGAATATGCAGTCATTGATTGCCGATAAAATAGACGACAGCATTAAGCAGATGAATAAATACATTCCCGGAGCGAGAAAAGAGGAAATCAGGGAAAAATACGATGTTGAGCAGGTAATAAAGCTTTCCTCCAATGAAAATCCTCTTAGCTGCGCTTCTCCTGTTCGAAACGTGCTGGAGGATCTTACCGTGGATCCGGCTCGCTATCCAGATGGAAGCCACAGGAAGCTCAGAGAAGCCCTTGCTGATTTTTATAATGTTGAATTTAAACAGATAATTGCAGGTAACGGGTCAGACGAAATCATTGACCTGGCTGTAGAGCTGATGGCTGCTCCTGGTGATGAAGTGATAATGGCAGCTGAAACTTTTTCCAAATATAAAATGGCCTGTCAATCCCGGAGAGTTAAACCGGTGGAAATACCTTTAGATAAAAACTATCGTCACGATCTTGAAGCTATGGCCAGGGCAGTAAATGATCGAACCAGAGTGATTTTCATCTGCGATCCCAACAATCCTACAGGCACTATTTTGAAATCCTCTCAACTGCGAGAATTTCTCCGAAAAATCCCTCGTGATATTCTGGTAGTGATCGATCAGGCCTACTGTGAGTACGTTACCGCTGAGGATTATTTTTCTGATCTGAGTGCTCTTAAAGATCATAAAAATCTTATCTTCACACGCACTTTTTCAAAAATATATGGACTTGCCGGACTGAGAGTTGGTTACGGTCTGGGCAGCAGGGAAATTATTGAGTTTATGCAGCGCATTCGAAATCCCTTCAATGTAAACAGTGTTGCCCTGGAAGCTTCTTTAAATGCCCTCAGGTGCCAGGAACATGTACGGAGTTGTAAACGCATGAATGCTGAGCAGAGAAAATTTTTCGAGAATAAGTTTGAAGAGATTAATGTGGAATATATTCCGGGGCAGGCAAATTTTATTATGATAAAATGCAGAGTTCCGGCGGAAAATGCCTTTGAACATTTTGCCAGAAGGGGAATAATTGTGCGTACAGGGACTTCTTTTGGGTTTGAAAAGTGGATTAGATTTACTATTCCGCCGGCAGATTACAGGGACCACCTCAGCACGGTCTGTGAAAAATTAAAGAAAAAAGGTGTTATTTAAAACCAAAAACAAAAAAACGCCCTCCGCCGTTAAGCGGAGGGTGATACAGACTGGCAATTTTTTCTTGAGCGGGGTTTTTCGTTTACAGCTGAGATTTTTAACCGAGAAGAATTGTGGAGTTAGGACCGTTAACTTCGGCTACTTCTTCGATAATTTCTCCCTGGAAACCTAAATCATCTTCAAAGTCATCTTCAAATTCATCTTCTTCGGGTACTCCACATGCTGCTGCTCCCAGAACTACAAGAGAAAGAACCAAAACAAGAGCAATAACTTTTGCGGCCTTCATGTTTTTACACCTCCAGAGATTTTATAAAGTTGTGTCGAAGGAATACCTCAGAATTTTTTTGAGGTTCCTCCTTTCATCTTCTGCAATACTATTATAAAGCATTAATGTGATAATTTTTTGTAAAAGAAATTAAAATTAAAAGGGTTTTATTAAAAATATCGATGTTTTTTAGTTGAGGAAACTGTTGCTTCGTAATAATTATTATTCTATTTTGCTGGATTTAGGAGAGTTAAGCGGGGTGTGGTGGAAAAGCATAGTGGATTATGATAATATTTAATTAGTTAGGTGATAAATTTATTTATGAGGGGTATAATGCTATGAGTTTACCTCAGGCTGTTGAATTCAGTCATACGTTGATGGAAAAATACGTTGAACCGGGCGATACCGTGCTGGATGCGACATGCGGTAATGGATATGATACCGTCTATCTGGCTGAACTGGTGGGAAATGAGGGGCTTGTAAAGGCTATTGATATTCAGGAAGAGGCTGTAAATAATACTACTACCAGACTGCGCCGGCAAAATTTAGAAGAGAGAGCAGAAATAATCAGAGGAGATCACAGCCGTTTAGAAAAACTTTTTTCCGGGGAAGAGTTTGCAGGAATAATATTTAACCTTGGCTATCTGCCCGGGGGAGATAAAGATGTCATTACGGAAAAAAATACCACCTTAAAAGCCCTTGATCAGGCTTTGGATCGGATTGTCATTGGTGGGGTTATTGTTGTGGTGGCATATCCGGGGCATGAAGGAGGCAGAAAGGAATGTAAAGCTGTTCGGGAATGGGCGGAAAATTTAGATCCTGATCCATACAATGTGCTGCATTATCATTTCATCAATCAGCCTTCCCACCCTCCGCAGGTCTTTGCCATCGAATTGAGAGAGAGTTGAGCCGCTATTTATCTGGTGAAAATTAATAGGTTGTCGAAAAAATGACATATCAGCATCATTTTTCGGGGGAATATAATATTAGAGAAAAAATAAATGTTAAGGTTGCATAGTTTTCTGGGGGTATGGATATAATTTCTCTGGAGGTAGATACTAAATGAATGCAGTTACTGTCCTGCCGGGAATAGCAGCTGCCGCAATGTTGATATACATAATTTATTTGCACGGCAGTGGTAAAGTTGAATCCGCCGGGAGCAGCAGTGAAAAAAACAAAAGAGACGAAAGCCGGGAGGAGCTTCTGGAATTACTTACATATTTATATGAAATAGGCGACAAACTTCAGCTTTTAAGCAGAGATTTAAGCAGTGACATATCTGAGCAGGCTCAGCTTGCCGAGGGGCTTTCGGCCGGCAGCGAAGAACTGGCGGCCTCTTCTGAGGAGCAATCATCTTCCCTGCAGTATATTTCAGAGCAGGTGGCGGAAGCTGTGGCGGAGCTAAATGAAATCACCGGTGATATAGAAGGAGTCCTGCGCAGAGGTCAGGACGGCATGTCAAGCCTGGATGGAGTGGATGACAGCATGGAAGAGCTGGCCCGAACCATGGAAAAAGGAGAGCAGGAATTTCAACAGCTTGTGAAAAGGCTGGAAGATTTTAATGAGCAGATGGAAAAGATAGAGGATACGATGTCCAGGGTTGACGAAGTGGCCAGTCAGACGACGCTTTTAGCTCTCAATGCTTCCATAGAAGCTGCCCGGGCAGGACAGGAGGGCCAGGGTTTTGGAGTTGTGGCAGATGAAATACGGGAGCTTTCCACCCGCACCGAGGAGCTTTCAGATAACATTAAAGAAATTACCGCCGAAGGGAGGAGAGAGCTCTCGGAAATAACCGGGCAGATTCAGAACTTTCAAGATCGATTTCATGATTTGACAGAAGAAGGAGAAGAGGTGGAAAAACGCTCCAGTAAAGTAAGGGAGGTTATGGCTGAAGCATTTAGACTTTTTGAGGAAAGTGTTGAAAGATTGGAGGAGCAGAGAGAAAATTACGAACAGATTGAGATGCGGGTCCAGGAAGTAAGCGAAACAGGTGATGAAATGGCCGAAAATATAGAGGGAATGAGCGAGGATACCGTGGCCCTGGCGGGTAACATCGAAGATTTAAAGGTGCCCTCCGAGGATCTTGCTGAGACCGCCGGAGAGCTTTATGAGAGAGTGAACGCAGAAAATGAGCTCGATCAAATTGAGATTGATGAGGAACTGGTGCAGAAGGTAAAGAACGAAATAGCAGATCTGGCCCGGGAGAGAAAAGTTATAAATCATAATTATGATTATATTAAACAGAAATTTGCAAAGCTTGTGAGCAGATATGAACAGATTGAGGTCGCGGGAGTGTTTGATGAAGAAGGCGTGACCGCCATGGATCTAGTCAGCAATCAAATTGATGCCTCCAATACCGCCGGCCTCGACAAGCGGCACCGAAGCTATTTTCAGCGCCCCCGGGAAGGTGAGGAAGTTTACATCTCTTCACCATACTTTTCCAGTGTGACGAAAGAGCCATGTGTTACAATCAGCGCCCGCCTGGAGAAAAATGGAGAATTTAAGGGGATTATCCTGGCGGATCTGCAAATTGATGCTTGATTTATTGCGTTGATTAAATGTTTTAATCATTTCACAGGGATGAGCCTTCGAAATTAGAGAGTATATGAATATAAGTGGTAAATTTGTTGTACGACTGATTACCTAAAACTTCCTCATTATGAGAAGTTATCGAGACACCGACAAAATTTAAAGAATTGAAATCGCCGGCATTGAAGCATTTATGCCGGCCCTTCTTACTAAAGTAGCAATATGTTTTCAATTTAAAGTTGATTGCCAGACCCGACAGTAACTGATATAATGCTATTACAGAGAGAAGAAGAATGCATAGAAAAATAGAAGCGAAATAGAAACTGAGAATTAGAGATCAAAATGAAATACAAGAGTTAAAATTGAATAAACTGGATAAAACCGAAAGGGCAACTCCTTTTGTGAGGGAGGAGGCGCAAAGCTTCGGGACCCGATTTTTGTAACCCTTATGCTACAATGTTAACTTTAGGGTGAGCGCGGGTCGGCCGGGCTGCCGAAATGAATGATGCTGGAGAGTTAGAAGAGATAATAGAGAAGTCAATACTTTTTTATTCTCCAGCCTATGATTTATTTTCCAGAAACTCTTCCTGTTGCCCCCGGGGCAGCAGTTTTTAATTTGCTCGATTTTTCTGGATGTTATTTGATTGAGATTGAAAGAAATACGGTAAGATGTCAAGAGGATAATAATGTAAAATAATATATTAAGCAA
>CAZVZM010000025.1:1791-27196 GCA_964630835.1 uncultured Halanaerobiaceae bacterium | reverse complement strand
TAAAAACCATTGCCAAAAAATTTTTTTGACAGGGGCAAGAAAGTTTGTTATGATTGCTTTAACTGAGTTATTGAAAAGCTGCCTTTAAGCTGGTCCCGTGAGGCTGGCAAGGTTATACAGTTTTGGGTTCCGCCACCACTATACCTTGCTGACGCCCCGCGGTCAGGAAGGTTATTTTTATTGCGTGTATTTTGTAAATTATTTTCTTATGCTTTCCTCATGCAGAATATATGAGGAAATATCACTAAAATTCGAAAGAACAGATCTCACACTTCGAATTTTAAGAGGGGGATGAAAGGTGGCTCTTGAATTTAAAAAGCGGCTAATCGACAGCGAAGGTATCCGCAGAGCTCTAACAAGAATTGCTCATGAAATTCTGGAAAAGAACAAAGGTCTTGATGATGTCATAATTATCGGCATCAGAACCAGGGGAGTGCCGCTGGCAGATAGGATTTCTGAAAAGCTTGAGGAAATAGAGGAACAGAAGGTTCCAAGCGGTGCTCTGGATATCACTCTTTACAGGGATGATCTCACCAGGATCAGCCCCCAGCCCATTGTTCACAAAACGGAAATTCCCTTTGATATCGAGGGGAAAAAGATCGTTCTGGTTGACGATGTGTTATACACAGGACGCACAGTGCGGGCTGCTCTCGATGCAATAATGGATCTGGGTCGACCTGGCTGTGTGCAGCTGGCCATTCTGGTTGATAGAGGACACAGAGAGCTGCCCATAAGACCGGATTTTGTGGGTGAAAATATCCCAACAGCCCCGGATGAAGTAGTGGATGTCAATGTAAAAGAAGAAGACGGAGAGGACTCGGTGGTTCTAAAAGAGTATACAGAAGAAACGTAAGCAAACTGGCTCACAACAAGGGCCAGTTTTTTTAAGTAAATATCAAAGAGAGGCATTAATTGATCTCTTTAAATTTAGTCCTGTGAGGCTAAAAAGGGAAGCAGACTTCGAGCTGTTTTAAATTTGCTCCGGCCTTTCACCGGCCGCGAGATCCAAATTCTGCTCAAGTTGCGGATCAACTCCGACCTTCCCGGCCTGCAGGCCGGGATTTTTCATATTATACTGGAAGATATGAAGTTCAACTCAATCGAAATTTTACCTCTGCCTAAGTTTAGTTTTCGGCTATAAACCTGATGATCCGGACTTCGAAAAATTTCCGGTGTCACATCGCCTCATATCTTTCAGATTAGAGCATTGTGAAAGTGAACTTTAAGAAAATCAAGCAGCTGTGAACAAAAAGGACTTCAAATCATTTTAACAGGAGAGGGTGTGTATATGGAATTATCTCAAACAGATCTACTGGGTATCAAAGATTTGACCGCCGAGGATATCGAGCTTATTCTGGACAACGCGGATTCCATGAAGGAAATTTTGACCCGCCCCATCAAAAAGGTGCCCGCACTGAGAGGAAAGCTGGTCGTAAATCTTTTCTGTGAACCCAGCACCAGGACTAAATCCTCTTTTTCCCTGGCTGTAAAAAGAATGAGCGGTGATGGCATGTCCATAACCAGGGATAGCAGCAGCCTGGTTAAGGGAGAAAGCCTCGTGGATACCGCTAAAACCTTAAGAGCTCTGGGAGCCGACGCAGTCATTATCAGACACAGTGTCCCTGGAGCCCCAAAACTGCTGGCGGAAACGATTGAGGTGCCTGTAATTAATGCAGGTGACGGCATGCACGAACATCCCACCCAGGCCCTTCTGGATTTACTGACCATCCGGGAAAACAAGGGGGATATCAGCGATCTTAATATTGCCATTGTCGGTGATATCAGGCACAGCCGGGTGGCTCGTTCCAACCTCTGGGGTTTGAACAAACTGGGAGCAAATGTCAGGCTAATAGGACCACCCACTCTTATGCCCGAACAGGCAGACAGATTAGAGGCCGAGGTCTTTTATGATCTCCAGGAGGGAATCAGTGAAGCCGATGTGGTCTATCTTCTGCGTATTCAAATGGAGCGTCAAAATACTAATCCCTTTCCCTCTCTGAGAGAATACCGTGAGCTTTACGGTATGCGCCGAAAACATCTCTCCTATACCGCAGAGGACGCCATAATTATGCATCCCGGCCCCATAAATAGAGATGTAGAAATTTCTCCTGAGCTTGCTTACAGCGATAGAGCCCTTATCGAGAGACAGGTCAGTCACGGAGTCGCAATCAGGATGGCTTTGCTGTATCTCCTTATCGGTGGAGGTGAAATAAAAGATGAGCAGAATCCTGCTCAGTAATGTAAAAGCACTGCTGCCAGAAGATGAAGGTATCCAGCCTGCGGATATACTGCTCGAGGATGGCAGAATTAAAGAAGTGATCGCTCACTCACCAGCTCAAAGTGAGCAGCAGAAAAAAGATGAGACTTCAAGCTCACAGGAAACACAGAGAGAAAGAAATGGAGAGGATTTTTCAAGGGAAAATGCCCGTCAGGAAAATGTCCGGACGCAGGTGGACTTAAGAAAGGAAATGGATGGGAAACTGGCCGTTCCCGGTTTAATCGATATGCACACACATCTGAGAGATCCCGGACAGGAGCACAAAGAAACAATTAAATCCGGTACTGAGGCGGCCGTTCGAGGCGGCTTTACCTCGGTTGCAGCCATGCCGAACACCAGCCCCGTCATCGATAACAAATCGCTGGTGGAGTCTGTCTATGAAAAGGCCGAGCAGGAAGCGGCAGCTAATGTCTATCAGGTCGGCGCCATAACCAAGGGCAGCAAAGGTGAACAGATGGCAGAATTAGGACGTATGCGGGATGGAGGTGCCGTAGCGGTATCCGATGACGGCCAACCGGTTATGGACTCAAAAGTAATGAGGCTGGCGATGGAATACAGTAAAGCCTTTAATCTGCCAGTCATTTCTCACTGCGAGGATATCAGCTTATCCGGCGAGGGCGTCGTCCATGAGGGCTATTATTCCACTCTTACAGGCCTGAATGGAATACCGGGATCAGCCGAAACAATCATGGTTGCCCGGGACATATGTCTTGCCGATGAGACGAAATGTCACCTTCATATAGCACATGTCAGCACTGCCGAATCCCTTGATCTGATTCGCAGGGCCAAAAAGCGTGGAGTCAGGATTACCTGCGAGGTAACCCCCCATCATTTTTCTCTCACGGACGAAAGCATCACCACATTTAATACAAACTGCAAGGTAAATCCTCCTCTCCGCCCCCGCTCTGACGTCGAAGCTTTAAAGGGAGGGCTTGAGGATGGCACCATAGATGTAATTGCTACTGATCATGCACCTCACACCACGGCAGAAAAAAATGTAGAATTTGATTTTGCCCCCTTCGGCATTTCCGGCCTGGAGACGGCTGTGGGATTGGTCTTTACCAATCTGATTGAGAATGACATTCTTTCCACCGCTGAAGCTATTAAAATGATGACCGAACATCCGGCAGAAGTGCTGGATATTGAGCGCGGAAAACTCAAAGCGGGCTGGCCCGGAGATGTGACGGTAATAGACGATAAATGCGATTGGGAAGTGTGCAAAGAAGATTTCCATTCCCGGGGCAAAAACACCCCCTTCGAGGGAGATATTCTCACCGGAAAATCGGTGCTTACTGCAGTTGATGGCCGGATTGCCCATGAGGATGATGTGTAATGACAAATTTCGCCGATAGAATTATAGAGGCTGTAAAACAAAAACAGAGCCACGTATGTGTGGGCCTCGATCCCCGGTGGAAAAGAATACCAAAGCCCATCAGAGAAAAGGCTCTTAGCGAAGAGGGTCGCACAAAAAGGGCGGCGGCCAGCGCCATAATTGAGTTCAACAAAATTTTAATTGAATCTGTCAGCGATAAGGCTGTGGCCGTGAAACCTCAGATAGCTTTTTACGAACTATATCGCCAGGAGGGAATAAAAGCTTTCTGGAAGACGGTGTCTCTGGCCAGAGAACATGGGCTTCTCGTGATAGCCGATATCAAACGCAGCGATATAGGCACAACCGCTGAAGCTTATGCCCAAGCCTACCTCTCAAACTCCGGCGGCTGCAAAAATAGTGAAAATCACTTTATTGCTTCGGAAAAAAACAAATACGGGGCCGATGCGGTTACCCTTAATCCCTATTTCGGAAGAGATAGTATTGAACCCTTCCTGGACAGATGCCAAAGCACCGATAAAAATGAAAAGAGGGGGGGCGGAAGGGGCATCTTCATACTTGTCAGAACCTCTAATCCTTCCGCCGGAGAAATCCAGGGCCTTCCCCTTAAAAATAGTCATTTGGGCGGTGAAAGCGATAGAAAAGAAAATGTATGCACTGAAGTTGCCCGGCTGGTTGCGAAACTCGGGGAAAACTTTTCAGGCAAATACGGTTACAGCGCCGCCGGAGCTGTAGTGGCTGTTACCGGCGGAGGAGAAACTGCCCGGCTTCGTCAAATATTGAATAAAAACTACTTCTTATGCCCGGGATATGGTGCACAGGGCGGAGGTGCTGAAGATGTAGTCCCCGCCTTTAACAGAGATGGGCTGGGAGCGATCATAACATCTTCCCGGGGGATAAATTATGCTTATGAAAAGAAGCATTTCAGCGATGATCCCGGAGAAGCAGCCCGGGAAGCGGCAGATGCAATGAGATCAGAGATAAATCTCGTTCTGGAAAAAGCTGATAGGATTGCCTGGTGATAAGGAGGAGAAGAAGGAGGAAATAAAGAAACCATGAAACCGGTGAATACCAGCGCCAGGATAATGGAAATCAATAGATTGGGAAAAGATTTATTTGAGATAAGGCTCAGGTCGCCCGAAATCTCTCGCAGGGCCTGCGCGGGACAGTTCGTTCACCTCAGGTGTCAACCCGAAGCTTTAGAGCAAAAAAGAGATCCTCTCCTGCGGCGCCCATTCAGCTTTAACAGTATTGATCCCCGCTCTGAGAGCTTCGCAATAAAGTTCAATATGGAAGGCAGGGGGACAGCCGCCCTCTCTCGCCGCCAAAAGGGTGAGAAGCTCGAGGTAATGGGCCCTCTGGGTCAGGGATTTACAATCCAGCCGGAGGCAAAAAACCCCCTGATGATCGGTGGAGGAATGGGAATTGCTCCCCTGCCTCCCCTGCTAAAAAAAATCCTTGATGATCTCACACCCCGGGTGCTGCTGGGAGCAAATAATAAGGAAGCAGTCCTGGATCTCCCTTATTTTATGAGTGAAGAGAAAAAACTTGATTTAACCGTGGTCACTGAAGATGGCAGCGCCGGCGAAAAGGGTGTCATTTCTGATTTTTTGTTTCGCTTCAAAAAGAATATAGACTATGTATATGTCTGCGGACCTCAGGGTTTGATAGAGGCCGTAAAGAGATGGTGTGAAAAAAATAACATCGCAGGCCAGGCGTCTCTCGAAGCCAGAATGGCCTGCGGGGTGGGAGCCTGCCTCTCCTGTGTTAAAAAAATAACTGAAGAAAAAAGCGAGAACACCACCAACCAAAAAGTCTGCAGTGAGGGGCCGGTATTCCCTCTGGAAAGGGTGGTTTTTGATGGCTAAAGACTTCCCCGGTGAACCCGACTTATCTGTCGATCTAAACGGGCTCAAACTCAAAAATCCGGTCACGGCAGCTTCCGGGACCTTTGGATTTGGACAGGAGTACTCTGATTTCATCGATCCCTCTCTCCCTGGAGCTATTTCCGTAAAGGGCATAACCCCCGAAGCCAGACAGGGAAATTCTCCCCACCGCATAGCTGAAACTCCAGCCGGCATGCTCAATGCCATTGGCCTTCAAAATCCCGGTCTGGACAATTTCATTTCAGAAAAAATTCCCTTCCTATCAGACTACGACTGCAAAATAATTGTGAACATCTCCGCGGACTCAGTGAAGGACTTTGCTGAAATGGCCGCACGGCTGGAGGGGACTGATGTCGACGCTCTGGAGTTAAACATCTCCTGTCCCAATGTCAAAAAAGGGGGTATTGCTTTTGGCAGAGAACCGGAGACGGCTGCAAAGGTTGTGCGCGAGGCGAAAAATAACGCCTCTCTCCCTGTAATTACCAAACTCACTCCCAATACCGGCAGAATAACAGAAGTTGCAGCCGCCGTGGAGGAAGCCGGCTCGGATGCAATCTCGCTGATAAACACACTGCCGGGCATGAAAATAGATGTGGAAAAACAAAAACCAATTTTAAATAACATCACCGGTGGGCTTTCCGGACCTGCGATAAGACCTGTAGCAGTCTATATGGTATATCAGGTGGCGCGCACCGTTGACATCCCTCTAATAGGCATGGGAGGCATAACCTGTGCCAGGGACGCAGTTGAGTTTTTTCTGGCCGGGGCGAGAGCAGTAGCCGTAGGAACGGCCAGTTTTGTCAATCCTGAGGCCATGAAAGAAATACTGCAGGGAATAGAGAAACATCTTATTAAAAATGATATTAGAGATATAAAAGAACTGGAAAGGGGTATCTTCGATGAATGAATCCGGGATAAAAGAAATTTTTAAAGAAAAGGGAGCACTGCAGGAGGGACATTTTGTGCTCAATTCGGGATTGCACAGCGAGCACTACGTTCAGTGTGCCCGGGTGCTGCAGCATCCCGAACTTGCCCGCAATCTGGGTGCAAATCTGGCGGAAAAATTTTCTCAAAAGGAGATAGATGTTGTAATAGGTCCGGCCATGGGAGGAATAACTCTGTCTTTTGTCGTAGGGCTGGCTTTAAACTGCCGGGCGATTTTCACGGAAAAATCTGAGAATGGCATGAAGCTTCGGCGCAGCTTTGCCCTCAATAGAGGCGAAAAAGTTTTAGTCGTCGATGATGTATTTACGACCGGAAATTCTGTAAAAGAGGTTATGAAAGCTGTAAAAGATCAGGGAGCAAAAACTGCTGGCGTGGGTGTAATGGTTGACAGAAGCGGTGGCAGAAGCGAGGATTTCGAAGTGCCTGTAAAATCTCTGATGGAGCTAAATATAAAGACATTTTCTCCGGAAGAATGTCCCATGTGCAGAGACGGCAAACCACTTGATAAGCCTGGAAGTCACGCTCCTTAAAGCTGGCATAAAACTCCAGCCTGGAATAATACTTTGGTTCTTCTTTTATCGATTGATAGATATCGTATAAGATCGCTATCATGATAATAATGGCTGGAAGATATAAAGCGAAGTGATACTCGAAATTTTTCGATTTGGATCAAATATGAAGCAGCTCAAAATTGTAATTGTCGGGAAGGTGTATTATAATTGACTTTAAAGTGTTGCGATAAAAATTTAACACAACCCCTGTTCAGATTAGTTATACTTTAACCTGAACACGGGCATTAGGAGGCAAAAAGCATTAATTTCCCTGATTTGACTATTGGCAATCTCACTCCAGATTACCCCATTATTCAGGGGGGAATGGCAATCAAAATATCTCAGTCCGAGCTGGCAGCTGCCGTGGCAGAGGAGGGCGGAATTGGAATAATTGCCGCCACAGCAATGACAGCCGAGGAATTGAAACAGGAGATTAAACGAACCCGGGATAAAACCGATGGCATCTTCGGAGTAAATATTATGTTTGCCGCTTCAGAATTTCGTGAACTTCTCGAGATAGCTGTCTCCACAGGTGTTGATCTGGTTATCTCCGGGGCGGGATTTTCCCGGGATATGTTTGCAGTTGGTCAGGAAGCGGATGTACCAGTTTTACCCATAGTCTCTTCTCTCAGGCTGGCAAAAATTTCGGAAAAGCTGGGGGCAGCAGCAATAGTCGCAGAAGGAGAAAATGCAGGCGGGCATCTGGGCGGCAAAAAAAGCAGTGCAGAGATCCTCCGGGAAATCAAAGGAAAAGTTGACATTCCGGTGATATCGGCTGGAAATATAGTCACTCCCTCTGAGGTAAAAGGGGCTTTCGAACGCGGCGCCGATGGGGTGCAAATGGGAACCAGATTTCTGGCCTCGGAAGAATCAGATGCCGCTGAAGCATTCATGAATCTCTGCCTGGAGGCGGAAAAAGAGGACATCGTAAAGATAATGAGCTCGGTGGGAATGCCTGCCCGAACCATCAGAACAAAAATGGTGGAAAAAATACAGGAGGGCAAGGCACCACCCCCAAAAAATTGTATAAACTGTCTAAAAAAATGCAGCAAAAAATTCTGTGTGCGACGCGCTCTTCTCGAGGGCAGAAAAGGGAATCTGGAAGAGGGCCTTTTCTTTACCGGCCCCGGCCTGGGAAAAATCAAGGAAATACTTTCCGTTAAGGAAATCTTTCAACGGCTTAAGTCTTTTTAAGGAAAACAGGGAGGAGAAGCCATGCTGGCAGCTAACAGGGGAGCTATAATCATACTTGCGGTTTATTACCTTGGCTTCATCGCTCTTCTTTTAATATTAAGATTGGTTATTCCCTCCCGGAAAGAATTGATCAGAAAGGGATATCACCTTTTCTGCAGCCTCTCCATTCTAATCCTGATGTATGTTTTTGAAAGCTGGCAGGCTGCCGCTCTGACCGTTACAGCATTTTTTCTGGTTGCTCTCATCTATCTTTTTGTAGAGGAAAAATTTTTGCCCCGCAAACTTTTCGATTTGGACCGCAAGGATAGTTATTCTCTGAGAGAGCCCAGCCGCCAGGTCCTGCTTGTGCTGGCAATGCAGCTGCTGCTTATATTTGCATTCAGGGCAATCCTTTTCCGCCCCATACATGCCGTTATAGGAATGATGGTATGGGGCACTGGAGATGCAGCCGCTGCAGTCATCGGCAGCAATCTGGGGCGGACAAAATTTTCCGGCCTAATTATGTCTTCCAGGAAAACACTGGAAGGAACACTGGCTCTTGTGGGAGCCGCGTTTTTTACCTCAATAATGGTCATTCTTCTCTCGAAAACACTTATCTATTCTGTCCCTGTATTATTGCTCAAAGCTGGTTTGATCGCTCTGGCAGCAGCTTTGGTGGAGGGGGCATCCCGCCAGGGTTTTGATACTCTTACGATGCCACTAGCTGTTGCGGTTGTGTCCCTGCTATTTCAAATAATCATCAGTGCACTTTGAATATCTTCGTCATTTGTGCAATGTGTCGAAAAGTATATGATATTTCTGATTTAGATTAATCTATAGCAATATTGATCAGCAGTATTGATCGAACTTTATTTAAAAACCTCTATTCCTGACGTGAAATTTTTGCTGCAGGTGAATATATATGTCATGAAAAATATCAAGAATATTATAGACCGGGCGGAAGGAGATTCCATTCGGGAAAAAGAAAAAATTTTGCGGGCCGCCTGGCTCGTGAGCTTTCTTGCTCCTTTGAGCACGGCTATAGCCCATTACTTTGGCAGGACTTCAATATTGCTTGCCGACTTTCTCAGGCGCAGCAACGAATTTCTGGCTCTATTTTTGGCCTGGTATTTATTTATAAAAATCTGTAAGCTGCGAGAAAGTTCCAGGAGCAAGCAGCTGGAAAATAATCGGGCACGGAAAGGCGAGGCGGCCTACAGTGAAGAAGATATCTCCGCCAGGGAAAAAAGCATAGTTAAACTGGAATTTATCTCCAGTATTTTTATGACCGCGGTGATGATTTTTAGCGGAATAATCGTTTTGCGATCGGCTGTCATTCAGCTGACTGCTCCCTCACCTCATGGCTGGCTTTTACCGGGTTTGCTTATAAATTCCGGCGGGCTGGTGGTAAATGGCTTTTTCTGGTACAAAAATTATCGCCTGCATCAGCAGGCAGGTTCGCAGATAATTGCCAACCAGTGGAAGTTCTATCGCGCAAAAACTTCCCTGGATTTCATGATTCTGGTTAGCCTGATAATAACAAACTTCGACCTCCTCGGACGGCATTCATGGCTCGCGGATCCTCTGGGGGCTTTAATTGTGGTAGTCTTTATATGGTATTCTGCCACAAAAATATTTTTGCCCGCATGGCGGCGATACCAAAATAATGAAACAGACACCGATCTCTGAAATAAAACCGTTTAATATTTTATTGATATTTGATGGCGTTGAGAAATTCCCTCATTTTTTCTTCCAGATCGCGGCGAAAAGTTCCGCGATAATATGGATTTAACCTCTTCTGTTCGGAGAGTTCATTCAGCATTGCGGAAATTTCTCTGTAAAGCCTTCTTCGGTCGTCCGCCATCTCTTTTCCAATCATTTTTTCAAACCTCTCATCAATCTCTTCAATTATCCTGCGGCTGAAATCATAGCCATACCTCTCATCATAAATCTCTTTTTTTTTCCAGAATGTTAGATCTCCCCGGTTCACAGCCTCTTCTACAAAAAAGCGCTTTTCAAAATCCTCACAGGCCGGACAATCTATTTCCGAGCGGCCGAAGTTGGTATCCAGGGGATAGGCCCGACAGCCATACGGCCTGATATCATGTATGCTGCAAAGATTTTCCTCTGTAAGAAAAGGACAGGGAATTCTTTTCTCCGGTTGAGATTCCCAATCCCCTCCTCTCCTGGACCTGCCGTAATACCTTTCAATTACCTGGGAGGTGCTGATGCTAAACCGATCTGCAATTTTTCTCACAGCCGCCGGATCATGGGGAAGTCCTATCTCCCGGCAGCATCTTCCGCACCTCTCACACTCAAAAAGATCCCAAATTTCTTCAGCATTCATGGCAAATATAAATCTCACTCCACCTTAAAATTGTATGGGGCCTAAACAAACATGAACCTGCATGGGAGGATGATCTTATCCTCCAGAATATTTCCTATAGATATTCACATTTGATGACTTCTTCGTGAAGATAACTCTCCAATTCCTCATTTAATTTTTTCGCTTCCTGGAGATGCTTCTGTGCTTTTTCCACTTTTTCTTTGCTAAAATTGTCATCACTAATGTAACAACAATTTAAAATCACATTATAATAAGAAGCCTTCACAGCGTTAAATGACATCATACCCGCTATAACTGTCTCTGTCCAGGCATTTTCATTGCCTTTTTCTGCTATCTCTCCGGCAGATTTGAGTATGTTTAGAGAAACTTCCAGCAGCTTCTCAGGAGGATGGCAGGCTTTTTTATAGGATTTTTCCAGTTCTCTCCTCTTTTTCTGCATTTCTTCATCATTATCCCCGGAAAGATTTAAAGCTTCAACAACATACTGATAACCCTCACAGTCTTCATCTATTAATTCGTGAGAATAAGAAAGCCACTCCTTGAGATCATCGCGAATTTCTTTCAAACCGGAATCTTCCGGGCTTAAATCCACAACCATAAGCAGCAGGGCAGCGCTGATGCTGGCCATGACAGAGGCTGCAGCTCCACCTCCCGGCGTCGGCGATTCTGATCCCAGCTGATTGTTGAATTCGCAAAGGGATTTGCTCATCCATTTCTCCATAGTTTCCCTCCTAAAATAACTGTCGTAGTGACAAAAGAAATTTAATTTAAGGATCTTCACCGTGACCGCTGGTAAAATTTACAACATAAGCCTGTAAAACGATAGCTGCTCACCTCTTATTATAGGAAGCTATGAGGCGAAATGATACCCGAAATTTTTCTTGATCCAATCAAAAAACTAAATTATATAAAATGAACAATTGATTTATTTGATACTCATTATACATTAAAATGAACAATATTTAAATGGCCTATTATTTGTATTTGCTGGAAAAGTACAAAATATTACATTTTTATATAGTACTGGTACACAAAAACTTTTGATCCTGCCAGTCATCAGCTGCTGATTTTATTAAATTTCACTTACAAATATTTTTCATAATTCCTGTTTTTCTATTTAATCAGTTGATTTATTAAGCACAATATGTTTACATATACAGTAAGCAGTTTAAATGGTCGTTTAAGATTTTCCCCGGGTTTTTACCCCACATAGGGGTAAATGAGTGACATCAGTGGCATCCTTAATCGCAAAAGAGAGAGGGCAAATGCAGCTCCCTTCAAAACTAAGTGGTTGCCATTAATCCCCAGCAATTAGAAGTAATGAAACTATAATCACGATTTTGAAGAAAAGCCACATTTTTGCATCTGAAAATACCTGCTTTCATTAAAAAACATCTTTCCTGAGGAGGCAAAAATATTATGACCTCAATACTATATAAAAATGCCAGAATAATTGATGGCAGCGGTGCTCCCTGGTTTAATTCCGATCTGGCAGTGGAGGATGGTAAAATCGTATCTATAAGCAAAAATATTTCCGCCACTGCCGACAGAGTTATAGAGCTTGATGGGGAGGTAATTTCTCCAGGATTTATAGATATGCACAGTCATTCTGACCTCTCCCTTTTGGCCAATGGAAGGGCGGAGAGCAAAATTAGACAGGGTGTTACCACCGAAATCACAGGTAACTGCGGCTCCTCTCCTGCTCCCATCTTTGAAAATGGTCGTCAGGAGATGATCAAAGATCTAAAGGAAAGATACGAACTGGATCTCACCTGGTCCAGCTTTGCCGAATATTTAAAAGAGCTTGATGATAAACCTGTAAGTGTCAATGTTCTTCCTCTGGTCGGACACACTGCTCTGAGACGGGCAGTTATGGGCACCGAAGATAGAAAACCCACCTCAGAAGAAATGCAGGAAATGCAGGATCTTCTCAAAAAGGCGCTCAGAGCAGGAGCAGCAGGATTTTCTTCCGGGCTCATCTATCCTCCTTCTTCTTATGCTGACACAGAAGAACTTATTGGTCTTGCTCGCACCGCAGCAAAATTTGATGCATTTTACGCCACTCATATGCGCCAGGAAGGGGCGAAACTCCCCGAAGGAGTTCGGGAAGCTATAGAAGTGGGAGAAAAAAGCGGTATCCCCGTACAAATATCACATCATAAAGTGGCAAACAGGGAAAGCTGGGGGCTTGTTTCAGGATCCCTGAATATGCTGGAGAAGGCAAGAAAGCGGGGAGTCGATATTACCTTCGATGTTTACCCATATCAGGCCACAGCCACCGGCCTATCAGCCCTTCTACCTGATCGGGTGCACGAAGGAGGTCGAGAAAAATTGAAACAAAGGCTTAACAATGAAGAAACCCGCAGAAAAATCGAGAGCGAACTGGCAGAAAAAGGCAGGAGACGGGGCTGGAATAATATCTTGATCTCCAGCACAAATATTCAGGAGTTCAAAAAGCTGGAGGGAAAAAGTATAGAACAGGCTGCCGCTATCCTTAAAATGAAGCCGGCAGAAGCCGTAATAAATATATTAGCCCGTGAGAAAGCCAGAGTGGGTATGATCGGCTTTGCCATGTGTGAAGAAGACGTGAAAGAGGTGCTTGCCCACAGGCTGGGAATGGTAGGGAGCGACGGCAGCGCCAGCGCAGATTATGGAGTGCTGCGCCATGGTAAACCTCATCCCCGCAGCTTCGGCACTTTTCCCCGGGTGCTGGGCAAATATGTGCGGGAGGAAAATATCATGACTCTGGAAAGGGCTCTGCATAAGATGACCGGTCTGCCGGCCTGGCGGCTGGGATTTCAAGATCGCGGCCTCATAAGAGAGGGCTTTGCCGCAGATCTGGTTGTATTTAGACCTGAAGAAATAGGGGATAGAGCCAATTTTGAAGACCCCTATCAATATCCATCCGGCATCAGGCAGGTTCTAGTCAACGGAGAGATCGTTATCGAGAACGGTGAACATACTGATCGAAGACCGGGAAAAAGATTAAGCAGATAATAATCGACTAAACAGGAGGACCATCATGCTGGAGAAGATCGCCCTATCCGCAATCAATTTAAGAGATATAATCTAATGCTGGTGGTTACAGGTTCCATCCTGGTCGTATTCACTCTGTAAAACAAAGGTGGGGAAGCTGTGAAAAAATTTACTGTGGAAGAGATAAGCGGAATAGCTCTGATCACCGCCGGACTTGTTGCTCTGGGCTTTTTGCTATACCTGGTGGCGGGAATATTTCCTTTTCCCGGGAGCAAGATTATAATCATGGCCGCCCTGCTGGGATTTGCATACACCCTGCTGCTGTGGCGCTATCCCCGCCCGGGATCCCAGCTGGCCGCCTCGCTGGTATTCGGAACCCTGATGGCTCTGGTCTCACCGATTATGACCGCAGCCATCTGGGCTGCGGGACTGATAACGGAAGTTTTTCTGCGGGTGCTCAGAGGTTATAACAGACAGAACAAAATTCCCCTCTATGCGGCTATCTTTCCTCTCAGCTGCTGGTTTACATTTACCGGCGCTTTCTACCTTTTTGTGGATATAAATCTCATTCGGATGTCGGGAGTGCCCCTGATGATTATGATTTCATTTCTGATATATCTGCTGGGGTATCTGGGGGGCAGATTGGCCGCCGGAGTTTTTCCCGCCGCTTTTGTGGAGAGATCTCGAAAACAAAATTAATAAAGATAAACAAGACTCCAGGGCACTATTACCTCGTTAAGACTCCCGCTACCGTGCAGATATCGGGGTGTTTCGTATTTTTCCTCCTCCTTAAAATCGTGATTTATACTGAAACCATGATCTGCAAAGAATAAAAGCGGATGCTCTGAAGGCACATTCTTCAGAAAGGGAAACAGGCGATTTTCCGTCTGAAACATGATCTCATCTATGAAATCGGGATATTCATCCTTGCTGGTATGCACGCGATCATCGATATATGAAAATCTTATCACCCTGGGCTTTTTTGGATCGCGAAGTTCATCCCCCTGCACCTCGCTCCAGTTAAAATCTCCGGCCTTATAAATTTCTCCGGAAAAACTGGACTCCCGCAGAGCCTCCAGCTGACGTTCGGTGCTGGCAGGATTGAGAGCAAAAAGCTGTCCCTCCTCCAGAATACGACATGAAAACTTCTCCTTTAATCTCTCTTTGATCAGACGCCAGATATCGAGGCGCATACCATCCATCAAAAGGCAGAGGCTGCCCTGAAGCCTCATTTTTTTGAGAAGCCGGGGAAAGCGCACATTTATCAAATGGCGCAGATCGTAAAATCTGGCTTTATCTGATGATTTTGCTTCGTTCTCACCTCTGATAAAGTTTCTGGTTTTATAGAAATTATCAAATCTATTTGTAAATTTGCGCAGATGACGCTCCACATCATCCTGTTTCACAAAAACCGGGAGAAGAGAAGCAAGCTCCAGATCTTTGGCCAGGCGCAGAGCCCGAAAGAGATGATATTCGAGACCGCCCAGATGCTCCCGGTAAAGCTCCTTCCATTCCGCAGCGTTTTCAGGTTCCTCACCTGTGGGGTGCCTTAAAGCCAGTGAGAGTTCCATGAAACTCTCCACCAGGTTCAAAATATCTTCTTTTCCTTCCGGCTGCCGGGAGCTTTTCTGCCCGCTATCCTTCCGCTCCCTTATATCTTTTAGACTCCTGCGGCAGTACTGCACCTGTTTTTGCGAAGCTCCCCCCTCCAGCTTCTGTATTAGCTGTCGGGCCACCAGTTTGGAAAACTCCAGCGAAATTCTCTCCGACTTTAAGACATCGAGCCATTCATCGGGGGTATCTGCTGAAAGTTTTTGCAGCAGAAATGACCCCAGATTTTCTTCGCGAATAAGCCTCTCCACATAGTCCTTTACGGCTGCAGGAAGAAAAACTTTATCCTTCTCCTCTCTTTCGCTTTCCTCTAAAGCATACTGCGTTCTTCGCCGGTCTCCATGGATGATGAAAGCCTCTTCGGTCAGCTCTTTCAGAGCCTGTGTTAAACTGCTCTCCTCCTCCAGGCGGGAGGCTATTTCCTCCTGACGCCGGGGCAAAAACTGTCCGGCCAGCTCCCGGGCCTGTGTGCGGGAAAGCCCATGCACCTGCTGCCAGTGACTTATAGCAATCAGAAGCAAAAATCCCCTGCCTCCGGCATCATCCAGAAGAGGCAAAAGCTCGGGATAATAACCTTCAAGATAGTTTTCCAGCTTTTCATCAAGATCCATCTCTGCAAATCTGTTATCTCTGCTTTCCCCTGAGCTTTCAACTGCGGTATCAGAGGAGGTGACTTTGATATATGTCCGATCTTCAAGCCCTCTATCTCCTTCCAGCCACTGCTGCAGTATATTACGTATCTGTTCCGGAGAAAAGCTCCGGCCAACAAGATTTTCATAAAGCTCATCAAGATTGCGCTCTACAACCGCCACATCCTCAGAAAGTGCCTGATTAATCCTCTTTATCACACGTCGATTGAGATTTTCCTCCAGTTTGTCCAAAATTTCCTGGCGCTTCTCTGTATCCAGCTTCAGCAATTCGCGCAGGGGGCGGGCAAAGCGCTTTTCTCCCGCCGCTTCCATGTTTTTCACATAATCCTCCAGTTTCTCCCTGTGTTCCTCGCTCTGTATGCTCTCAAGATATTGGATAACTCCGGAGTTAATCGACTTCTGGATCTTCTCCAGAGAGGTAAGCTCCACCTCCTGGCCCAGCTGAAAACCACAGCTGCATACCGGGCGCTGCTGCAGATCCTGCAGGGAGAAATCCTGGCAGCGCTGACGTAGAGCCCGGGAGAGCATCCGGTCCACGCGAACGAGATCATCGGATACAGAAATTATCTCTATATCTGCCAGCTGTTTTAACACTCTATATCCTCTGCTCTCCCTCACCTTCCTGTAGGGTTTAAACCGATCACCTGATAGCTGCCGCTCGTGTTCACTGCGATATCTCTCCACATAGCGGCGGCGAAAGTCCTCAAACTTTTCTTCTATTTCAGGAAAGTAATCCTCTCGATAAACCAGCTCCTCTTGATTTAGAGCCTCCAGCAGCTGCTGATGGTCCCTGTGCAGCTCCTCGTATTCTTCAGTCCCGGGAATTTCCAGCCCTTCATCCTGAAGATAGCGCTTCACTCGCCTGTAATCGGAAATTATCTCCTGGAAAAATTGCTCCACCTGTTCCATCCGCTCTAAATAGCTGTCGATATAAGGCATGCTGCGGTATTGAGAAGCAAACCTCTCCAGGCCTTCTTGAGATGAGTAGCTCACCTTTATTTCATCCAGCAGAGTTTCTATGCTCTCCAGCTGCGAGTCCAGCTTTTCTCTATTGAAAATCTCCGCTTCCTCACCGGGAAGCCTCTCCAGCTCCGTCTTCAGCTTTTCTAAACGCTCCTTCAGATCCCGTTTCTCCTCCCTTACATGCTCCCAGATATCGTGCTGCAGTGGAAGCGAAAAGGGTTGGTCTTTAAACCGGGGAGGCAGAAGCGAGCAATCCCGCAGGACCTCCTGAAATTCATCATCAATAATTTCTCCATAGCCCAGATACTCAATGCGATTGAAATTGCGGGCGTTAAGGCGGCTTAAGCTGATTTTGCGATGCTCGGAAAAGGCAGTAATGTAACCTGCAAAAAGCAGGCAGTAAACCAGCAGCTGAAACTGCTTCTCTGTTAGACCATAATCTCCCCTGCGAAGCTCAAGATATACCTCATCCAGGGGAGTCCTTTCATCCTCCAGGCAGGCAAAAAATTCCTGCAGAAGGGGGTTTTTGTCCGGATTTACCTCCAGGGCTATAGAATTTTTGGTCTTCTTGATCAGTCCCATAGGTTTTAAGTAGGTGTCGATGACGTTGAGCACATTCCCGTGAGCCTCACCGAGATTGTCAATCTCCCCGGGCCGGAGAAATTCCTCGATCAGCTCATCTATCTGTTCTCTCCGGAGAACGCGGCGCAGAGGAGCTATACCGGCGTGCTGGGGAAAGCGATTTTCCAGCAGCGCCGATACGGAGAGCTGCATGAGCCTGTCAAAGGGCAGATAGGACGAACTCTCCAGAGAAAATATTTCCTGCTCGCGGCCATCTATGATTTCACCCTGATAGTAGGCCTGGCGAAGGATCCTTTTGATCTCAGGACGATCATCTTCAATGCGCTCCCCGAGCATTTCCCGCACATCCCTTCCGGCAGGAGATGTATCATCCTCATACTGATCCAGCAGAAGCAGCCGGGCAAGAGCATCCTGCAAAAAATCTTTCTCCTCAAGTTCAGCGGGCAGCCAGAAAAGAAAAGCTTTGCGTGACTCCGCATCGAGCTCGGGCAGAAGCACCTCCTGCAGATGACGGCGCTGATCATCAACAGAATGGGCATGCCCGATAATAAACATAAAATCCTCCTCATCCTCGAGCAGACGCCGGGCCGAATTACCTATATCCTCCAGAGAAATATCTGTCAGGGGTAGAAAATACAGAAAACCCTCGCGCTCGGTATTGTGCCAGCTGACCGTGCGGCGGCTTTTGGGAGAAGCAAATAGCTGCTTAAGAGGGAGCACCTTATCATCCAGATCGCGGGCGGGCCTTGTAAATATTCGGCTGTCATCGTCAAAGAGATTGCTCTTTATATATTCCTTTTTCCGTCTAATGATGAGGTTTACATCGGCCTCAAGATCCACCCTGTAGATGTGTTCCGGAGGACTGTCTCCCTCCTCCCGGGCAAGATAAGCCCCCTGGCTGTAGAGGCGCTCCAGTATGTCGGCTATATACTCGTAATTGGCCCGCGGATCAAGATCGGTAATGCGCTTGAGCAGCATGCTGGCGATATCTTTAACGGTATAATCCTTATCAACCGGCGATATCTTAAATAAAATCAAAAGCTTTATTATCCTCATCCCCGTCTCAGCTTCCTCAGCACTGAGCAGAGAACCCATCTCCTGCTCGTAATATTTGTAAACCTTCTCGTGATAGGGGCTGGTCTCCATCATCTCCCGCAGCCGGGGCAGAAAGTGATCGAAGATTCTATCCGCCGTGAGCAGAGTGCGGGCCGGTTCTTCCATCATTCCTTCGATGCCGCGCGAGCTGTCTCCGCGCAGCTGATGATGAATAAAATCTATGATTCCCCGGTGCTGGGAAAAGAGCGGTTTTAGATTATCGAGAAGCTCTACGGCCCGGGGATGGACGGGGTAGAGATCCTTAAACTCTTCGCCGGAAAATGGAAGATCGGGAAAAGCACTGCTGAAATGATCGTGTATCTCCTCTACCTCATCCCCGGCTCCCTCTTTTAGGCGAATAAGCCTGCGGCTGACAATCTCCTTAATGTGGGCTCCCGAGAGGCGGAAACGGGTGGGAAAGCGATCCTTTATCTTGTTAAAAGCTTCGGGGGTGGTTTCGCCTGTTTTCTCTATCTCCTCCTGAAGTGTGGCCACCACCCAGCAGGGTAAATGTTCGGTTTTCTCCCCCAGATACTGCAGAAAGCGAATGTCCTCATTAAACCTGCGTCCGTCCTGTTTTGAGCGCAAAAACTCCGAAAGCTCATCTATGAGAATGGCAGCGCCCTGGTATTCTCCCGCCTGCAGTATGCTCTCAAGCTGAGAAAAAATGTCGCCGCGATCAAAGTTAAAGCGATAGGGCAGATTGAGTCGTTTAAGCAATTTTTCCAGCAGATAAAGATTTCCCGGCTGAAATAGCTCACCGGCGGAGAGATCGTTTTCCCGCAGAAAGCTTTTAAGTCGGTCGGGATGTTCCTCCCGGATGAGGTCTTCCATGCGGTCAATAAAATCCTCTTCACCGGCAAAAACAAAGTCATCCTCGCCCCCTTCAGCTTTCCCGGAACCTGAATCCTCCTGGAAAAATTCTGCCAGAGAGGATATGACAATATCCTCCAGATATTCTTTGTGGCTGTGTTCAACCAGAGAAATATTTATGACTATATAATTGCTGTTTTTGACGGTGGAGGCGCTCTCCGCCAGAGGGCTTTTAGAACCGGCCTGGGCTAAAATCGGCCCCCAGGCCTCTCTTTCCTTAAAAAGCAGACTCATAACTCCCAGCAGGTGCGATTTGCCGGAGCCAAAATTGCCCTCAATAAAATAACCCCGGCCCCGGGGTCGGGTAACATCGGCAAAGAAGGAGTTGAGTATATCCTCAACCTCATCGGTGAGCAGGAAGCTGCTGGTGATAAATTCTCTCAGCTCCGGGTCCTCCAGGTCAGCCATCTGTATAACTGTTTTTACTCGCGGAACCTCCACAAGATCTTTAATTTTCGTGTTATTTTCCACTGTCATCACCGCTTTGACTTTGATTTTCCAGCTTTTTTATCATGCCGTAGAGATTTTCAAAGCCGGGATTGTTTCTGATAATGTCCCGGAAAAATTCCTGGCCCTCCTCATATATTTCCAGAGAATTGAAAATTTTCATAAGAACCGAGCGGACATAGTAATCGCCGGGATCATCGCGAAAAGCTTCTTTAAGCGGAGAAATAGCTTCTTCAAATTTTTCAGCCTTATAAAGGCAGGTTCCAAGCCTCTTTGTCGCATACATATTATCCGGCTCCAGCTCCAGTGCCCGGCGATATTCTCCGACCGCCTCCTGATAATTTTCGCACTCCTCCAGCTTTTCCGCCAGGAGAGTGTGAAGATGAGGGTTTTGGTCGTGCTCCTTAACGCGCAGGAGATTTTTAATTTCCTCTGCCGCCTTCTTCGGTGGTTTATCCTGCAGCTGCAGCTTAATCTTCTCTTTAAAGGCAAATTGATCCTCAGGCTTTTCCTCCAGCTGCTCTCCGTAAAGTTCCTCCGCCCGCTCCGGCTGCCCCATCTTCTGGTAAAGAGAGGCGGCCTGATTGCGCAAAAACTCGTGTTCGGGCTTTTTATTTAGCCACCTCTGCAAAATTTCCTCCGCCTCTTCAAATTCCTCCAGGCGGATTAAGGTCCGGGCCAGCCGCCCGGCGGAATAAACCGTCTCTTTGCTCCGGTAGGCCGCCCTATAGTGCTCCCGTGCCCGCTCGTATTCTCTCCTGCGGAAGGCTATATCGCCCTTGACCATAAGGGCCCGGGCATCCCCGGGATCATCTTTCAAAATTTCTTCGGCAAGATCATCGGCACGGGCAAGCTGGTTTTGACGCAGAAGCAGATCGGCCAGACTGGCCTTAAGAAAGCTGTTAGCAGGATGGTCCTCAAGCGCTCCTTCCAGCAGGCTGCGGGCTTTTGAGTATCGCTCCTCTCGTTTCAGCTCAACTGCTTCATCTATTATATTTTTCACCTGTTCATAGCTATCAGTACTCATGGATATCCTCCAGAAATAAGTATATTCCTCTATTCCACGGTAACGCTCTTTGCCAGATTGCGGGGTTTATCAATGGAGCGATCCAGCTCCCTGGCGGTATAGTAGGCTATCAGCTGCAGAGGCACAGCCACAAGCACACCGGCCAGGCATTCACAGGTTACCGGAAGTTCTATCACTTCTTTAAATTCCTGCATCATCTCTTCTTTTCCTCTTTCTTTCAGCATATTTTCTTTCCCTTCTTCCTGAGAGCCTGCTTGAGTAGAAAGAATATTTTCTGAAGATACAGCGATAACATCGCCTCCGCGAGCTTTAACCTCCTCAATATTGCTGAAAGTCTTTGCGGCCAGCTTTTTTCTGGTCATGAGAGCAAAAACAGGCACTCCCTCTTCAACTAAAGCAAGAGTCCCGTGTTTGAGCTCACCGGCCGGATAGGCCTCAGCGTGAATATATGAAATCTCTTTAAGTTTAAGGGCACCTTCAAGGGCAAGACTGTAATCCTGATTTCTGCCAATAAAAAAGACGCTATCGGCACCTTTAATGCTGCCCGCCAGATGCCGGCAGATGTCCTCGCTGCGATTGAGGACCGATTCAATTTTGTCCGGCAGTTTAACGAGTTCCCGGCTGTATTCCTCCAGTTTGTCCTCCGATAAAGTTCCATTAATATTTCCCAGCTTCAGGGCTATCAGATAAAATCCGAGCAGCATGGCCAGATAAGCCTTGGTGGAGGCCACTGCAATTTCGGGACCGGCCTTTATATCCACAACCGCCTCGCATTTGCGGGCTATGCTGCTGCTTACTGTGTTTGTAAGAGCCAGGGTGCGGGCCCCACTGTCCAGAGCCGTCTCCAGAGCTGCCAGCGTATCTGCAGTCTCTCCGGACTGGCTAACTACAATTACCAGGGTGTTTTCATCCAGAAAATTTTCTTTATACCTCAACTCCGATCCCAGCTCCACCGTAACAGGTAGATTAGCAAGCTCTTCAATAACATGCCTGCCCAAAAGCCCGGAATAATAGGCGGTGCCGCAGGCGGTCACCACCACCCGCTCAATATCATCATGCCAGACTTCATTTAGTTCTGGCATTTCTATCTGATCATCGCAAACGCGCCCACTTAAAAAGCGACGGGCAACGGTGGGCTGTTCGTGGATCTCTTTGAGCATATAGTGCTTATATCCTTTTTTATCCACCATTTCAGCATCCCAGTCAGCCTGAAAATAGCGATCTTCCACACTCTCCTCTTCCCGGGGAAATATTTCAACCTCATCCCTGGAAATAACCGCCATATCACCATTCTCCAGGACATAAAATTCTTCGGTATAATCCAGAAGAGCAGGTATATCGGAAGCCAGAAAGTTTTCGCCTTCTCCGATTCCCACCACCAGCGGGCTGTCCTGACGCAGAGCATAAATTTTTCCCGGCTCCTCTCTGTCCATCACAGCCACCGCATATGAGCCCACAAGTTCTTCATGAAGCTCTTCCAGAGTGGCGGGAATATCTCCGGTATATTTTTCCTCCAGAAGGTGCACAAGCACCTCGGTATCAGTATCCGAGGTGAATTCGTGGTCTTTTTCCTGCAGATGCTGTTTCCACTCCCTATAATTTTCTATGATGCCATTATGCACGAGGGCAAAACGCCCCTGACAGTCTTCATGAGGGTGAGAATTCCAGTCGGAGGGAGGACCGTGAGTGGCCCAGCGGGTATGTCCCATGCCGATAGTCCCCGGAAGTTCATTCTGCTGCAATCTCGAGCGAAGATCCTCAAGAGTCCCCTCACATTTAACTATGTTGAGTTCACTGTCTCCCAGCGTAACAATCCCGGCAGAATCATAACCTCGATACTCAAGGCTTTTTAAGCCGTCCAGCAGATAATCCTCCGCCCTCTCATGCCCGGCATAGCCAACAATTCCACACATATATTATTTATACCTCCATTAATTTCGATAAAATTATTTTGCGCTTTCCCGTGCTGCCTATAAATCGATAAAGGATGCACCTAAAGCGGACGAAAAATATCGAACTCAGTCAATAATTCAAACATTGATAACAGTGATGCTCATGGATAAATGAACCCGAATAAATCGCGAAATGAAGCCCGGGTAAAATACATCATTTTATTATATTAAGCTTTTTTCATCTGAAGCTCTCCCGCCCCTCTGTTCCCGCGGTTACCCGCAGGGTTTAAGGACGGTTTCAGGGCCGAGCCAGCCCGGGAGCATCCGCCGACAGTTTCGATATACTCCCGGCCTCGTCATCCTGATCGCAGGAATCAGGAGCAGGCGCTGTAATTTAAATTTAGTCTCGCTTAAAATGATCGGACTTGCATATTGTGATCATATATCTATCAAATTTTTTGATAAATTCGGATTTAACTCAGGTCTGACACTCTTAAAGTTAAACCCGTAGCAAATGGATTATAAAGACATATGTATTCACCTCCAAAAATTGAAGCTGTAAGCAGTTAAAATGAAAGCAGTCTTTAATAAATTCGCACCTTTTTCATTATCCTCTAATTATCCCCTCCTCCCTTCTTCAGTTCGCTTCCTATTCAAGTTCAGGTGCTCTCTAATTGATTTTCTTTTTCCGGGTGCTCGATAGAGGTCTTGAGCACACTATTGGGATGACTATAAATATGGGATCTAATGAGGCTCCGATCCCATAAAAATCTCCTCATTTTAACTGAGGACAAAAATTTTGGATCATGGATCCGAAACAGTTTTCAATAAATTCCCGCTCTCATCCCGCTTTCAAGCAACCAGTATGGATAAGCTCCTGAAATTAAAGCTTTCTTCCATAACACATTATAACACAGGCCTGTATCAAGATGAAGGTAAGAAGTTTAGTTTTCGGCCCTGGACCCGACTCAGGCTACGAAAAATTTCGAGTATCACTTCGCCTCGCCCTGCAAAATACCGAAATCGGAAGCCAAAAATTATTTTTAATCAACCGGGTCCTCATGATAAAGCACCCGTATCAAATAAATCATTTTATCGACCAAATCCACAATTCAGTTAAACTATCAGATTGAAGATGGCCAGATGCAAAATCAACCCAACTAAAAGACCCATAGTCGGTGTGCCCACCCAGGCCAGAAAGATATTTCTCGTAGTCTCCCAGTCCAGCATTGTGCTTCCCTTAATCAACCCTACTCCCACTATGCCTCCCACAATAGCCTGAGAGGAAGAGACGGGAATGCCAATCTGAGCATATATATAAAGAGTTATGGAGTGAGCCAGCACCGTTATCAGAGCTGTTAGAGGTGAAAGCCTGGTTATGCGCTCTCCTATTGTTCTCATCACACCCCGGCTGTAAGCACAGCCCAGGCCAATTGCCATACCGCCTATTACTCCCCCGATCTGCGGCTCAAAAACGCCGGCCTCCACATATACACCGACAACATTGGCCACATTATTTGCCCCCAGAGAATAAGCGCCGTATATTCCTGCCACGACCAGCCCTGCTTTCACAAAGTACTCAAATCTTTTTAAATTGTTTATGCGTTTTTCAATGAACAATCCATAAAATCTGTAAAGAAGATAAGCAACAACCATGGCTCCGATTGGAGTTGTTATCCAGGCAATGACGATGGGAATGAGCGGCGTAAAATCGACATCACCGGCCAAAATATTAGCCCCTATTATCGAACCCACCACAGCCTGGGAGGTTGAAACGGGGAGCTTTAAAAGAGTCATCAAAGTTACTGTAACCGCTGCCGCCAGAGAACTTATAAAGGCGGTCATCATCGTCTGATCTGCCAGCCGCCCGTAGGTTTCCATTCCGCCCGACCCCTCAAGGCCGGCACCCAAAATTACAAATATTGTGGTGAGAAGTATTGCGGTTTTAAATTTTACCACATTGGTGTATACGGCCGTCCCAAATATATTGGCGGCGTCATTTGCCCCCAGGGTTCCGCCCAGATAGATTCCGGAAAGCAAATACCACATGGCTTAACCCTTCCTGACCGATACTATAGTTTCCATATTGTCTCCCACATTCTCGATAATGTCGGCGGTATCGGACACATTTTTGATCAAACTCCTATGGGCAAGCTTTTCACCCGGAGAGATATGCTCAAGCCTTCCCACTGCGCGGGTGATTTCCTCCTCGAGCTCATCGACCTCCGACTCAATTTCCTCAAGCTCACCGGCATAAACCAGCGCCTGATCCATATTTTTAAACAGGGACACCACCCCTTTTGACATTCTATCATACTGCTCTTCAATAAGATCCGTCATCTCTTTGAGCTTATCCTCCTCCAAACAGCAGAAGTCAAGGTGGAGAAAAATTATTTCGTCCAGCATGTCCTCGGTATGGTCAGCTATATCATCTATTGATTCCAGGAGATTGAGCATGTCGACACGGGTGTTGGGCATGAGAGAACCACCAATAATATTTTTTAATATGTCGCGGCGTATGCTGTCAGCTTCGGTCTCATTTTTATGTACGCTTTTATTTAACCGGCGCACCCTATCAGTTTCGCCCTCCTCAAGATATGCATGTATCGCCTGAAAGGAGTTTTTCATGCATTCCTCAACTTTATCTGTAAGCTTTTCGAAATCCTTCTCTATCCGTTCAAAATCTCCCCATATTTTATTCATTATTTAGCCTCCCTGCAGTAAAAAAGTTTTGATAAATTATTTTGCTAAAAAGTCAATCTACAGATAATCTTTAGGA
>CAZVZM010000025.1:0-1691 GCA_964630835.1 uncultured Halanaerobiaceae bacterium | reverse complement strand
AAAAGTTTTGATAAATTATTTTGCTAAAAAGTCAATCTACAGATAATCTTTAGGAGCGATCGATTCCTGTCTGCCTCAGTTATTATTGAACTTTGTATGTTCATTTTTATAGTTATTATTCCTGGAAAAGTATTAGCTCCGTTAAAATAAATCTTTCCCCTGTTTCTGCTTTAGCTCAGTATTCAACCCCAAAGCAGTGTTTTCTTAGCAGATGTTAATTCCCGAGCTTACGATAAGCCCGGTGCATCCTGAGCCAGAGAGACAATTTTGGGACCATGAATCTGAAAGATTTTGATCCGGGTTCGAAAAGTTTCGAGTATCACTTCGCTTCATAACTTACGATAGAAGGTCTTAAGCCGCTATGACTTCCCAGAATATATAGCATCTTCTCGCAATAATGGTTTTGGAGAAGAAAAAATTACAACTCTTCCATACACCTCAGAGCGGAACGGAAAAATACTTCAGCTCCCAGAGGCATTATATCCTCATCAAAGTCAAACTCGGGATTATGAAGGGGGGCTGTTATACCTTTTTCCGGATTGCAGCCTCCGAGCCAGAACATGGCTGATGGGAGTTCCCGGGAAAAATAGGCAAAATCCTCGCCGCCCATAGTAGGCTGTTCAGCCGCTGCAACATTTTTTACACCGGCTGATTTTTCAGCTTCCTCCATAATTATTTCTGCAATACCGGAGTCATTGATCAGCGGAGGATATTTGCGGCGATAATCCAGCTCAAAATTCATATCATGCATGGAACATATCCCCGCGACTATTTCTTCAATCCTTTCTCCTAAATAACAGCGCATATCCCCGGTCATTGTCCTGACTGTAGCCTCCATGTCCACGCTGCCGGCCAGAATGTTGCGTCGATCTCCTCCGGCAATTTTTCCCACAGAGATGACCGCCCCTTCAGCAGGATTTACTTCTCGGCTGACGACATTTTGCAGCTTCTGTATGATTTCGCTGGCTATAATAACGGTATCTTTGCCGTGATGAGGACATGCTCCATGTGCGCTCTTACCTATTAACTTCAGGTCAAATTCATCAACAGCAGCAAATGTGGGCCCCTTTTTCACTTCAATTGTGCCGGCTTCAGCTTTATCCCAGATATGTAAAGCCAGCATGCAGTTCACCTTCGGATCTTCCAGCACTCCCTCAGAAATCATTGGCTCAGCCCCTCCTGGTTCCTCCTCAGCCGGCTGAAAAATAAATTTAATTCCCCCGGCAAGATGTTTTTCCAGTTTCTTTGCCAGCAGGGCAGTACCAAGGGCTATGGCAGTGTGGCCATCATGACCGCAAGCATGCATTTTCCCCTCAACTTGAGAACAATAATCATGAGTGCATCTCTCACTCATGGCAAGAGCATCCATATCCGCTCTAACCCCTACCACGGGACCCTCTGAAGAGCTTCCAACCAGCGCCACAACACCGGTTTGGGCAATTTTAGTCTCATGCTCGATATTATGTTCTGAAAGGACGTCGCTGATAAGCTTTGCCGTCTCCACCTCTTCAAAACCCAGTTCGGGATTGCGGTGTATCTCTCTTCTGATCTCCACCATCTTCGGCTCGAGCAATTCCAGTTCCGATTTTATCAGGCTCTCCATTGTGTTTATCAGCATCCTTTCCTGTCAAGATTTCTATTTGTCCGGCCGCTAAATTGACACCTTAAAGATACTTGAAAAATATTTAATC